>JAPOQZ010000204.1 GCA_026710435.1 bacterium
CGGTGGGGCTCCCTCTCCTCGCTGCCAGATCTCACACCCAGCAGCTTGGAGAGGACCCCACTCAACGTCTGGTATTTGCCGTCACAAGGTGGGGATTTTCGGTGATCGAGACTGGGTAATTTCGCTGATCGTCAACAAGGGTACGTGTCCCATACCTGCGGTGATGCGCACACCGTCCGTTTGGCACGGCCCGACCCCCGGATCCCGCCGTCTCGCATGTCTGTGGCCGCCGCCCCCGGCACCGAATAGACCCCTCGCCCTAGTCTGGTGGAGACAGACCACCACCACTACAAGGACCGGCACCGATGACCACCAGCTACCGGCGCGGCTCTCGTCCTACGAGCCGACCGGCTAGCCGACCACGGGATAACCGGACTGCTCTGGGGGGTGACCGTATGCCAGCGGCCGCCGACCCAGCCGTCCAGCGGTTCCTGCACCCGATGACGCTCCACCCCAGACCGTTCTTGTGCCTCTGGTGCGCCCGGTTCGACGACGAGCGGGAGACCTGCGCCGCTTACCCCGGCGGCATCCCGTCCGCAATCGTCGAGAACCGATGGGACCACCGCCAGCCGCTACCCGACGACCGGGGACTGCGGTTCGTCCCGACCGAGTCCTACCCGCCAGCTTACCTCGACTTCGACCGGCTCCTAGCCGCCGCCGGGAACCCAGCCGGCTAGCGTGCCCGGGCCGGTACCGGACCCGATAGAACACATCCTCAAGGTGGCCGCCGCCATCGTCGAAATCCACGGCTGGGCCGGCCCCGACGGGCACCGCCCGGGCTACACCGTGCAGGCCGCTATCGTTGAGGCCCGCCACCGACTCAGAGGCGCCGGCCACATCCCGGATGCCACAGCGCCGTCCGACGCCGCCCTCCGAGCCTTCGTAGCCGCCAACCGGATCCACCTCCGACGTAGCGGCCCCAGCATGCACGACCGGATCCGCCGCTGGGAAGCCCAGCCGCGCCGTTCCCAGGCCCTAGTCGTCCGATGCCCTCAGCGGGGCCGCCCGCTTCGCCCACCGCCTGGATGGGGGCCGTCACTCCCCCACCGGCGACCCCCGTAACCGAAGAATGGGTCGATCATCCGACCGGGACCCGGCAGCCGCTACTCTCGACCCTCCGAGCGGCCCACCTCATCAACCACCGACGGCTGGACCGGCCCGGTACCTCCCAGGGTCCGGCTCCACCGGTCTCCGCTTCCCGCGAAAGGAGTGGCAGGAACGGTCCGGCCTCACCGCCGACGACTTGATCGCCGGCCTACGTGCTGCCGCGACCGGCGCCGACGGAGCTATCCGCCTCACCCGACGGGGGGGCCGCAAGGGACGGCGCCCCGACAATGGCCTCATCCACGCAGACCCTGTTCCCCGAGTAGGGACTTGAGGCCAGCGAGGTCCAGACCCGTCTCGCGCAGGATGCGCCGGACGGTGCTCTTGGAACTCGCTTCTACGTTGCTGGCCCCGAAACCCTCGTGCGTTTTGTCTTTGCAGCGCCCTCACAGCATTGCATATGTTCGACCAGCTCCGATGCGTCTGCTTTCTGAACACCCTTATCCGTTCCATGAGTTCCCCTTCGGTGGAACCAGGGCGAAGCGGAAGGGGCGGAACGGGCGGCTGCGGTGGTGGTCGGTCAGACTTGGCGTCGAGGATCAGCAGCGGCTGCCCCCCGAGGACGGAACCGAGGTCCGTGCCGGGTCTTCAACGAAACCGGGCGGGGGCACACTGGATCGTCACCGAAGAAGAGATCCCATGCTGCTTGCCGGGGACTTACGTAGTTAGCTAGACGGGAGCCTTCGAGGGATGATCCGGTCGTCAGCCAGCCAGGAGTGAATAGTTTCGACGGGAACCTGAGCGACAGCAGCCAGGTCCTCATTAGACACTCGAGCCAGTCGTGCGAGTCGCACGAGCACGAACAAGTTGATTTGAGCATCCATCAGTTCTTGTTGTGCTCGTAGGAGTCGTTGTCCTGCTGCGGCGACGATCTTGAAGGGTAGGTCGGGGTGTTCTGCCATGCCCGAGAGAGTAGCAGGGCTAGTCAGGCACGACCGTTGTGTGGGGGAAGTTCCCCCGTTGACGGCGGAGGACTTGGCTAAGCGGTATCTTTAGGTGTTGATTGAAATGAGGGTTATGGCGGTGATACTCAGAGCGGCGGCGGTAACGGCTACGGCGGCTCCTATTAGCCATTTGGTTGTTTTGAGGTCAGTATCCTTTTCCTGGTCTCCGGAATCGGGGAGTTCGCCTATTCGGTAAAATAGGGATTTGCGGAGACTGACGAAGGCTCCGGTGATTCCGAGAGTGCTGATGGCATACCGCTGATAGTCGTTTAGCCATTGCAGACACCAAGTGGCTGTGCAGGGCGTGGCAGAGTTGGGGTGGGGGAGAATGATTATTGCGACTGCTGCCATCATGAACCCGACCGCGAGAACAGAGGCGACACCAACTAGGATGGGATGGACGAAGCGGTAAACCCACTTTCTGATCCAGAGTGCGCTGTCGGCGGTGTACCAGTCATACTGTTCCTGTATTTCCTCCAGCGTTAGGTCTCTCTCGTCCTCTCTTTTCGCCCGACGTATGACCTTGGTGAGATCAGATGGGGACGATCCTTCGTTGCCGTCCCCATCTGACCCGTTATTGTCTGGGTTGTTATGAGGCTTCGCGGTCAAGTTTGGCCTGGTAGCATTTTTGGATTTCTGGATCCTTCAATACTTTGTTTCTGCGCCGCCTCGCCTTTCGCCATGCCTCATCGTGGGTTAGGTATGCAAGTTCTATCGGGTTTGTGCGAGCATAGTTGTCGAACACACTGTAGATGGTGTCGTTCTCCTCGTCGGTGAGGGGCGGGGCTTTGACGCGTTGCCATCTTGCCCCTCTGTCGGTGCGGACACGTTCGAAACCAAGCTCGAGCAGTTCTGTGATCGGCTCGGCACCGTATGGCCGTGTGGCGCTGCGAAGGTCAATGTGGACTGGTCCGAGTTTCCACGCCTCGAACCTCCCTTCGACTAGTGGCTGGTCGTACCATGCGAGGTTCCATGCGTGAGCCAGGTATACCAGTTTCATCACCGAAAGCGCGGTTAGCGGTCTGTCAAGCTTCTCGAAGCCGTGTTTGATGAATTGATTAGCGATGTATCGTGCCGAGTGCTTCAACGGCCCTCCTTTCTTGCGCGCCTCAAACCCGAGCCGGTGGGGCCGGAACGGGCTTAGGATGCAGGATACTTTGACGGCGGTAGTCTGATGGCTCGGAGGCCGGGGTCTGCGGAATCGCCTGAGCTATCGCCGCAACGGATGAGCCGGTGTGATGGTATCGGGGGGGTGGCGGTGGGCGGTCATGGCGGGGGGTCCTCTCTCGGTGGGGCTGTTATGCGGATAGTATAGCAAACGGGTGGTCCAGAAGCCTTGACAAGGGCTGTTCGGGTGTGCTAAGTCGGCTTGTGGTCATTCCCGGGGCAGTCAGCGGCCCTCCGCCTGTAACCAGCGCACCGTCAAGCTAAGTACCTAAGTCCCCAACCAGGGAACCGCCACGACGCCCAATCGGTGGCAGACAGCGACGGGTCACAGGCCAGGACACAGCCGTCCCAGAAGTAGTCCTGCGCCGGTGTCCGAAAGGCCCGAGCGATTGTGCTGGGTGAGTGAGATTCCACTGCCTCGGGGATGGGATACTGCGGTACCTACAGGGGGTACCACGCTTCCGCATTTAAATACAAACGTGCCTCCGTTTCTAACCCGGGTTGACACGCCCTCTCACGCCGGTCACGACCCCACCCCCCGGTACCCACATACCCCCCGATCGGAATACTCCGGTACCACCCCCCGGATACTCCGGTACCCTCGTACATCGGCCATGATCGCTACCCCGAACTCGGACAGGTCCCTGGAACATCCCCCAGACGCCACCCCTAGGACTATCCCGAGACCATCCCATACCCGTCCAACATCCCCCGCCGACGCGGCTCTCCCGTGTCTTGCAGAACCTGCCCCTGTGCGGCAGGGAGTTCTGGGAAACAGGCCGGCGGCGGGACCGGCCCACCCGGGTTGGGACGCCGGGTTTGCGGGGCAGCAGGCGGGAGATGACAGCGTTCACCTCCAGACGTTGGGGGCTTCCACCGTGCCTAGGCCCGCAACACCCCTTCTGATGCAGGGTGTACAGCGGTACCCGGCCGTGTTCGCATCCGCTCCGGGACCCTTTTGGTGGGGCACCGAGGCGGGGTATAGCAGTATCTGGAGGGGAAATGACTGCTGCCGGGCGGGGTGTTGAGGGGGGTAGGGGCGGTATCTGCGGTGTCGCGAAACCCCAGGTCAGAGGCAGACGCGCTGTTAGTCGCGCTGTTTGGGCCTAAACGCGCTGTCAAGTCGCGCTGTTGGTGCGCTACGGTCGCCAACCAAATACCCCGGACCTTTTCCATCGGAACCGGGGACCAGCCGATCGGAACCCTGCCTCCCGGTATTAACCCGCCACTGTCTTCCATACCGCGTTACGCACAGGATCACGCACACCCGGCTCCCGGGCGCTGGGAATCCTGTGGCCTCGGAGCCCGGTGTCAGGGCTGGTCTTGCTGCTCAGAGGCGCCCAGACGGTTGGCAGGCCGCCTGCCGATGCCCAGTGGCCGGACGTAGCCGGTTTTGGTGACCGCGTCGGCTGCCATCGCCGTGCGCCGGTGGGTGGGCGGAGTTGTAGCTGTTTTGGATGTCGGATTCGTGGTTGGTTCCCGGCTGGCAGCGTGCACCCGGCGCGAGCTGAGTTGGTTCGGGTTGGTTGGGGCGCGGGCAGCTCTGTGCTGGCGCAGGCTGCTTGCCTGGGCTGGGTGGGACGCGTGTCGCAGCCGGTCGGATCTGCCCCGGGGGTGGTTCCGTCATCGTGACGTGTCGCCGCGATGGTCCGGGTCCGATCATCTGGGTCCGGTCCGGGTCCCTATTTGGGAAGATGGCGAAACGCCAGGTCGGAGCGAAGCGCGCGCGGAACCGTGGCGCCTCGGGGTGGTGGTGGACGATTGTCAGAGGAGCGGAAGGGAAACGGCTGACCTGGGCTGAGCTGGTGGCGCCCTGAAATAGGCCCAGGGCACCGGGTTCCCGACTGCCAGCCAAGGCGTCCCATCCGTCCAGAAAACGTGTTACCGCGCAGTCCCCTGAGCTGCGCCCCACCCTCACGCCCTGCCGGGCGCTCTAGTAGCGGCTTCGGCTGCACCGGAGTCGATCATGGTTACCACCTCCTTTCCTTTCCCGATGTTCCGCCGATGTTATCCTTTCCGGTAAGGCAAGCGGAAGGGCTGGTGGTGAGGGAACGGAAGAGGAAGTCCACCAACGCGCCGGATCCGGTTCCGTTCGGCCCTCAGCCGCCACGCACCGCCGAAGAACTGGCCCGGGCCGTCTTCGCCCAGGCCGACCGCCGCCGGCGCTCCTCCCGACGGCGGCGGTAAACGACGAGACCCTACATGGTCCGCTAGGTGGTGGGTAGAGTGGTCGCTATGGCTGTTGGTCGGGATCGTCACCGTGGGGGAGGGGCTGGTAGCTGCGGGCCGCGGTCCTGGTTCCTCTACTGCCTGATCGTACTCGCCCTGCTGTTGGCGGCTGCGTGCGGCGGAGACGATGAGGCGGCTACGACCACCGTGGCCTTCGCCAGCTCTCCGGACGAGGCCGTGCCGGCCTCCACAGCCGCGCCGGCCACCACGGTGGCGATGGTGTTGACCGAGGAGGCCTCCGCCGAGGAGGAGGCAGCCGCGGAGAGGGAATCGTCTCTCAGCTCGTCGGCGGCGGATGGGGAATCGACTGTTGAGTTATCGGCGGCGGCCGGGTTGGCGGCGACGACACCGGCCGACCTGGGGCGTGATGTCATCTATGCGGGGACGGTTTCGGTGCGTGCGCCGGATGTCGAGGCGGCTGCTCGTGAGGCTGTCAGGATCGTGCAGGGATTGGGGGGGTTCGTCTTCGGGCAGCAGGTCAGCAGCAGCCCCGAGCCCCAGTCGTATCTGACTTTCAAGGTCATGCCTGCCGATTTCATGGCGGTTTTGGAGAGTCTGTCCGGGGTGGGCGAGTTGGTGGACAAGCGGGTCACGGCCGACGATGTGACGGAGCGGATCGTCGATTTCAGGAGCCGGATCGCTACCGCGGAGGCGAGCGTTCTGCGTCTGAGGGATCTGTTGGTGGAGGCGCCTGACCTGGAGAATGTAGCTTTGATCGAGCGGGAGCTTGTCCAGAGGGAGACCGATCTGGAGACCCTTCGTGGGCGCCTGCGAACCCTGACCGACTTGGTCAGCCTGGCCACCATCGAGATGGCGATATTCCAGCTCCACGAACCGGTTCCCGAGACCGGCATCGACGTGGACGCTTGGGTTTCGGACACCGAAGAGGACCCGTGTTTGGGCAGCGACGTGCTCGAAGCTTCTCCCGATGACGACGCCTACTTCTGCGTCCAGGTTGAGAACACGGGAGAGGTTGCCCTCACCGACGTCCGGGTGTCGTCTGAGGCCCTCCGGCGACATTCGCAGGAAGCCGGCACCGACCAGCGGTCGTCCCGGCCGGTGGCGGGTGCCGGCAGGATCGAACCGGGGGAGCTGCTCATCTCCGTGTTTCACGTGGCCATCCGGGACGGGCGGATCGCTGGTCGGGTGGCTACCAGGGGCGGCGTAGAGGTGGGATTCGAGGTCTCGGGCACCCCGGTTCCCGATGATGGCGTCCCGCTCGACACGGTGTTTAACGACGCGGTCACTTTCGTTGTGGTCGACGAGGAGGAGGGACCGCCGTCCTTCTTCGATGCGCTCGGCTCCGGTTACCGGGGGATGGTCCGTGCCCTCGGCTATGTCGTGGCGGCCGTCGGCCTGCTGCTGCCTTTCATCCCGGTCCTGGTCGTGATCGGCGCCATCTACTGGTGGATCAGGCGGTGGATACGCGGTCGCCGATCTGATCGCTCGATCTCCACAGGCTCGAGCCCCAATCGTTCGCAGCATCCGCCGGACAACCCGAACGATTAGCCGCAGCGCCTTCATTCTTGCTGCAAGGAGGTAATAGGTGGGTTGTTCGGCTGTCGGCCGGCCCGGGGATCATGTCCTCGAGTTCCGGGCGGTCTTCGAGAGCCAACAAGGCACGACAGATCTCCGTTTGGAGTCTCGATGATTGCCATTCGTTGTCCGTCGTTACCAACCGCACATCTGTCCGTGGCTGGCCTGGTTTGCACCACCGCGGCCGCTGACGTTGAAAACCTGCTTCTACCTGGGGGAACGCTGCGGGACCGGGTTGTCATAATGTCTGTTATCGGACATCGGTTCTTCGGATATCCCGATCCTGCTGTGTTGTGTAACTCGTTGCTCATAAAAGGGGGGTAGAGAAGGCCCCCAGCTGTGGGGGCTGGGGGCCTTCTGTGTGGGTGGGGTGGGGGTTGTCTCCCGTAGAGTTAGTCGGGGTCGTCCTTTTCTTTGGTTTGTCGACGGCGGAGGTGGCTGCGGATCGTTTCGGCGCTGTGGCCGGAAACGACTCGTAGGTCGTTGTAGGTGGCCCCGGCTTCCTTCGCTTCCGCGATTCGCTCCCACAGGCTGGTCTCCGCGGCCTTGGCCAGAGAGTTGTACTCATCGATGTTGTCGAGGTGCTCATCGATGTCGACACTATCCCATTCGAG
>JAPOQZ010000141.1 GCA_026710435.1 bacterium
CGCCGCCGCGATCACGCCGGAGGAGACCATTGCGGCGGTGTACCTGGCAGCGGTGGAGGCCGCCCTGGCCGGTACCACCAGCCTGCTGGATCATCACTACGGCCGCACCGATCAAGAGACCACCCTGGCGGTGGCGGCCGCACTGGAGGACGTCGGTCTCAGGGGGGTGGTGGCGCGCGGCGTCACGGGTGGCTACACCGCGCTGGCCGAGCGCCGGGGCTGCCCAGGAGGCCTTCACGGGCAGCGACCGGGAGGAACTCGACATCACCGAGGCGTGTATCGAGGCCCGGCCTCCCGGATCCCGCGTGGCAATTTGGCCCGGCCCCATCAACACCGTCTACACCGGCCAGGACCGGCTGGCGGTGTTCCGCAGGAGGGCATCCCGCTACCACCTGTCCGGAGTCCTTGGGGCCTAGATCGGCCATGCCCTACCGGGTGGAGAGAATCTTACAGCCGTGAAAGTGAGGATAATATCTGCTGACAACGACTGTCATCAGAGCATAGTAGAGTAGGATTAGAAGTCAGTAAGCAGGAGAAACGGCCACGATGTCCTCTCCAGCCACCGAGAGTTATGCAGAAGCTGTTGCGGCACGAGCCGAAGCAGCGAGCGAGGCCAAGATCGAGAAGGCAATCAGCAACCAGACGAAATGGATCATCACCACTCTGGCCGCAGCCTCGATCGGGATCGTGAGCATCGTCATCACCGTGGTAATTGCTCTGGCCGACTAGAAGATCACGGATGGCCGGCGAGCATCACTGCCTTCCCGGCTCGTAACCTCCCCGCACGAGACAGCACCCCGCCACCCGGACACAGTCGATCCCGTACGGCGTGTTGTCCAACTCCGACCCGACCGCAACACCCGTCTGAGGCGAGATCTGATCGGCTGGATCGGCCTGGCATAGCCCCTTCGACCGCGGCCGCACAGGCCGCTGGGCGAACCTCAGGTTCAGGACGTCATTCGTGGTGCGGTGTTCCTGAGGATCAGGGCGTCATATATGACGTCCTCTGCCCCAAGAACCGCTGGACGCCCCAGGTCGCTAAAAACCGGTGCTCCACCGGGCCCACCCCCGCCTCCACCTGTCCGATTTGGCAGCGTGGATCGGCCATGCCCGGCCTGGTGCCGGGTAATCGGCGTGCGCTCCACGAAGCTCTGTATGTTCCCTCGGGCCGGCCGAACCGATCGGTTTCGCGTCATCGGCCGGCATCCGGTGCTTGGCGATAGTCAACGTATATCGGAGCTGTGACGTTTTCAACGTGTTCCTGGGATGGCTGCCCGGGCCGGTAGGACGCCTGCCGATCGGCGCGACGCCGCCCGACGGCCCCACCGGCCTGTACCTGATCGACTCCCTGGTGACCGGTGACTTGGCAACCTTCCGTACGGCGGCCACACACCTGCTCCTGCCCATGGTGGCGATCGGGTTCCCGGCCGTCTCCCCCATCCTGCGGCTCACCCGCAACGCCACCCTGTCGGTGCTCAACTCCGACTACATCGCCTTCGGCCGTGCTGCCGGCTTGCGGGGCGTGCCCCTCTACCTGAAGTACGTTCTCCGCAATGCGCTGCCGGGCGCGGTGACCATGACCGGGCTGATCGCCGGATACATGATCGGCGGGGCGGTGCTGGTGGAGAGGGTGTTCTCCTGGCCGGGAGTGGGTCTGTACGGCTTCAACTCCCTGGTCAACACCGACTACCCGGCCATCCAGGCGTACGTGCTGCTGTCCGCCGTCACCTACACGGTGGTGTTCCTGGCGGTCGACCTGGTGCAGTCGGTGATCGACCCGCGGGTGAGGCTGAAGTGAGCGCCCGCAAGTACGACGCGCGGCTGGTCATCGGTCTGACCTTGTTCGGGTTCATGGTGGCCGTGGCCGTCTTCGCCCCGGTGATCGCCCGCAACGATCCGCTGGCGATCGACCTGGGCAACCAGTTCGTGCCACCGTCGGCCGATCACTGGTTCGGAACCGCCAAACTCGTTTTCGACATATTCTCCCGAGTCGTCTTCGCCGCCCGCCACGACCTGCTGATCGCGGTCTCCGCCGTGGCCCTCTCGATCGTGATCGGGCATCCGATCGGTTTGTTGATCGGCTATTCGGGCGGGTGGGGCGACTCGGTGACAATGCGCTGTCTCGACGTGATCCAGGCCTTCCCCGCTCTCGTGCTGGCGATCGGCGTGCTCGCCGCCCTGGGTCAAGGGGTCCGCAACCTGATCCTCGTGATCGGAATCGTGGGCGTGCCCACCTTCGTCCGCCTGGTACGGGCGGAGGTCCGATCCCTCCGAGAGCACGCCTACGTGGAGGCCGGGCGGGCGGTGGGCAACTCCCGAGCCAAGATCCTCCTGCGTTACATCGCCCCCGGCACGGTCGGCACGGTCGGCACGGTCGGCACCCAGGCGGCGGTCAGCTGCGGGTGGGCGATCATGTTGGCCGCCGCCCTCGGCTTCATCGGCCTGGGCGTGCCTCTTCCCGAGCCCGAGTGGGGAGCGATGATCGCGGAGGGCCTGCCTGAGATGAGGAGGGGAGGCAGCTGGTGGATCCCGGTCTTCCCCGGCATAGCCATCGCCGTGACCGTCTTCTCCCTGAGCCTCATCGGCGAATCGATAGCCGACCTCGTGGAGCCCACCCGGAGGAAGTCCCGATGAGCGCCCTCCTCGAAGTCCGGGGTCTCAAGGTGGGGATCGGTGACCTTCCCATCCTCCGCGGCGTAGACATGGAGGTCAAGCCGGGAGAGATACTTGGTGTGGTGGGCGAGACCGGGGCGGGCAAGTCCATGACCGCCCGTTCCGTCCTCGACCTGCTGCCTCCCGCAGCCACGGTCGACTTCGCGTCCTGCACCTTCGACGGGCAGGACTTCATCCCCCCCCAAGGCCCGCCAGGAGGCGCGGGGGCGCCGGATCGGCTTCGTGCCTCAGCGGCCTCGGGGCAGCCTCAACCCGGTGTTCCGGGTCGGCAACCAGCTCTCCGGCACCCTCCGCCGTCTCAGGGACATGGGCAGGCGGGAGGCGAAGAACGAGGCCCTTGCGCTGCTGCGCTCGGTTCGCATCACCGACCCCGAGCGCGTGTACCGGTCGTTCCCCCACGAACTGTCCGGAGGCATGTGCCAGCGGGTGTGTATCGCCATCGCCCTCGCCGGCGAGCCCGAACTGATCATCGCCGACGAGCCCACCACCGGCCTCGACGTCACCATCCAGGCGGAGATACTCCGGCTGCTGGGCGATCTGATCACCGAGCGCAACGCAGCCGGGATGCTGATCACCCACGACCTGGGCGTGGTGGCCGACGTATGCGACCGGGTGGCGGTCATGTACGCCGGGCGGGTGGTGAACGTGGGCACGACTGTCGAGATCTACCGCGAGGCACTCCATCCCTACGCCAACCGCCTGGTCTCGATCGCGACGTCCCTCGACTCTGGCGGTACGCCCCGGGAGATCCCGGGGCGGGTCCCCAACCCGGGTGACGATCTAGCCGCCTGCGCGTTCGCCCCCCGGTGCTTCCGTGCGGAAGCCAGCTGCTTCGACCAGGAACCACCCCTGGTGGACCGGGCCGGGCAGGTCGCCTTCTGCCACCATCCCATCGGTGCCGGAGTGGTCTCGGGATGACCGTCGGCATCGACACCCTCGCCGTCCGGGACCTCACCAAGGTCTTCCGGATCAAGACAGGCGGCTTCCGCCACGCCGACCTCAAGGCGGTCGACGACGTCACCCTCTCCATCGCCACCGGACGGACCCTGGCGGTGGTCGGCGAGTCCGGATCCGGCAAGACCACCCTGGCCCGCCTGATCCTCCGGCTGCTGGAACCCACGAAGGGGACGGTGCTCCTGGAGGACGCCGATATCACCGCCATGGAAGGCACCGAACTGGAGAACGTACGGGGACGGATGCAGATCGTCTCCCAGGATCCCTACGACTCGATCTCGCCCTGGCAGACGGTGGGACGGACCGTGGCCGAGCCGCTGCTGCTGCACGGGGATCTGTCCATGAAGGAGGCCACAGGACCGGTGGGCGACATGCTGGAACGGGTGGGTCTCAGCCCCGAGCACGCCCTGGTGGTGCTGGACGAGCCCACCTCGTCCCTGGACATGTCGGTCCAGTCCCAGATACTCCTGCTGCTCCAGTCGCTCCAGGAGGAGTTGGACATCTCCTACCTGTTCATCTCCCACGACCTGTCGGTGGTCCGCTACATCGCTCACGACCTGGCCGTCATGTACCTGGGCAAGGTGGTGGAGTCGGGCCCGGCCACCGAGATCTTCGCCTCGCCCCGCCACCCCTACACCGAGGCGCTGCTGCGGGCCGCCCCCCGTCCCGACCCGTCCCACAAGACCGACCACGTCTACCTGGTCGGCGAGCAGCCCTCCGCCCTGGACCGGGCCCCGGGCTGCCCTCTCTACGGGAGGTGCCCGATCGCCGAGGAGGTCTGCGCCGACATGCCCCAGGAGTTGGTCAACGTCGGCGCCGGCCACCGCGTCGCCTGCTGGAAGCGGACTTGAAGCTCCGGGTAGCAACCGACATCGGCGGCACCTTCACCGACGTGGTGGCCTACGACCCGGACCTCGGCAGGTACGTCACCGCCAAGGCGCCCAGCCGCAGCGACGACCTGGCCGGAGGGGTCATGGACGCCCTCTCCCTCGTCATCGACGACCCGTCAGGAGTCGGGTCCTTAGTCCACGGATCCACGGTGGGCCTCAACGCCTTCCTCCAGCGAAGAGGCGAGCGGGTCATCCTCCTGGCCACCAGAGGCGCCGGCGACGTCTACCACATCGCCCGAGGCAACCGCCTCGACATGTTCAACATCCGGTACCGCAAACCCATCCCGCTCATCCCCCGCCGCGACATCATCCCCGTCGGGGGACGGCTCGACTGCGACGGGAACGAACTGGCCCGCCTGGATCACGACGATCTCCGCCAAGCCGCCGAGCGCATCCGCGCGGAGAACGTCCGCTCGGTGGCCGTAGCCTTCCTGTTCTCCTACGTCGACCCCTCTCACGAGTTGGCCGCCGCCGAAGTACTAGCGGGGCGGCCGGAGGCGTGGCCCTCTCCGAGGTTCTCGACCGATCCAACCTGATCTGCATAGACCTGGGCGGGACCAGCTTCGACGTGAGCCTGATCACCAATGGCCACGCCGACAGCTCCCCCTCGGCCCTGCTGGAGGGCCTTCCCGTGCTGATGCCCGTGGTCGACATCCACACCATCGGGGCAGGCGGCGGATCCCTCGGCTACCTGGAAGCCGGCGGCCTGCGGGTGGGACCCGAGAGCGCCGGCGCCCATCCCGGCCCTGCCTGCTACGGGAGGGGCGGAACCCGGCCCACCGTCACCGACGCCAACCTGTACCTGGGCAGGATCGACCCCGGATACTTCCTCGGCGGGAACCTCACCCTCGACGTCCAAGCAGCGCAACAGGCCCTGGAAGATCTAGGAGCCAAGCTGGGACTCGACGGTGAGAAGCTGGCGCTGGGCATCATCGAGGTCATCAACGCCAAGATGTCCCAGGCCATCCGGACCCTCACCGTGGAACGCGGCATCGAACCCCGCGAGTTCAGCCTGGTCGCCTTCGGGGGTGCCGGCCCCATGCGCGCCGTGGCCCTCGCCCAGGAACTGGGTATCACCGAGGTGATCGTCCCCCCCGACCCGGGCGGCTTCTCCGCCTGGGGCATGCTGCAATCTGCGGTCCGCCAGGACTTCAGCGAGGCCTTCTTCCAGGACTTCACCGACCTCGACACCACCGAAGTGGAATCCCGCTTCGCCCGCCTCAGCGAGACGGCCGTCTCCAGCCTGCTCGATGAAGGCGTGGCCCACGATGCCATCTCCCTGATCAGGCGCCTCGACATGCGCTACCAAGGACAGGAACACACCCTCACCGTCACCCTCCCCAACTATTCATCCCCCTCACCCAACGGTCACCTCGCCTCCCTGCGCCAGAGGTTCGAGGACACCTACAGCGCCCGCTACGGCCACTCCAACCCCGAAGCCGCGCTCGAGACCGTCAACCTGAGACTCACCGCCCTCGGCGATGTGGGACGCCCCCTCCTCCAGTCCAACTACCGCCCCGACCACCCCTCCGACCAACCGTCCAAGACCACACCGGTCCTGTTCGCCACCGGCTCCTACCCCACCGCCCGCTTCCACCGGGAGTCCCTGATGCCCGGCTGCTCCATCAACGGCCCCGCCATCGTCGAGGAAGCCACCGCCACCACCGTCATCCCCCCCGAAGCCTCCGCCACCATCGACGAGTACGGCTGCCTCGTGATCAAGGCCCCCCCACTATGAAACCCGAGGGGACTTCACTGATCAGTGATATAGGAGACATAGATCTGCCTGATGTCTCGGGCCGAGAGAACGAGTCGCCCCTCGCGCAAGACTTCCGGTTTGGCTTGGTCTGGCCTCCGAAACCTGCAGCGGTGCTGCTAGCACCAGATCTCGGTCCGGCGAAGCCTCTGGTTGGGTGCTGTACCAAGCCAGTTCACCTGCTGCGTGACCTCCGTTGGTCAACTCACATATAAGAAAGATGTGATCGTAATCCTCGGGCACGTTTTCTTCGAACACGTGGTACCAGGCGGTGAATTCACCAAGCGCCGGAGCGAGTTGCCGGGACAAGTACTTGAGTGGACCGATGCGGTATGCGAAGGCAGCCGATAGCCCTGACGCCAGGATTACGAACAGAGCCGTCCAGCCAGCAACATACAGGAGCCGGGAGTTGTCCAGAAGTACGTATCCGCGCGGGTCGAGCAGCAGATGAGCAAGGTCGGGAGCATGACCGCGAACCGGAGGTATTCGTGCCAACCCAGCCAAGAAACCTAGGGTCAATGTATCGGCAACTGCCGCTACCACTATCAGGCCCATGCCCTCCATCGCCCTGGAGAGCGTTTTGACCGGGACCCTTGTACGTCGAGTGACGTAGTGTACGTAACCGGGGATAAGAAGGACGACCGCGATCGACAGGCCGGACAGCGGATCGAGCGGGTGCTAGCCCTTGCTCCTCGGTCGGGGTAGCGGTGGTCGCTTGGATACCGTCTTGGGCGGAGGAGGCGCCTTCCTCGGTGCTCTACCGCTCCGGTTGATCACCTCGTAGGATCTTGCGGCTCGTCTGCCCTGCTTCTTGCTGGTCATTCCCAAATTGTAGCGAAGGCCAAGTCCTAGCGCGTGAAGACGGTGGTCTGTCGTAGCGTTACGGACCCGCGTCCTGGGGTCAGTTTCGATGGACCGCGCGTTAGCGGCCCGCGATCTCGTAGGCCACGCGGCCGATCACGATAACCGTGCTGCGCCATCGCCGGCCCCGCCATCGTCGAGGAAGCCACCGCCACCACCGTCATCCCCCCGGAAGGCTCGGCCACCATCGACGAGTACGGCTGCCTGACCATCGAGGCGCCTCCGCTGTAGAGTGTTCTACACCACCCCCCGCCGGACACCTAGCAGGCTTGAAGACAGGCCTCTTTCTTGTTCTCCGACCCTGCACGTATTGTCTTGGCCGCCGTCGCCGTAGTCGAGGGGATTTCCATCCACCATTGAGCAGGCACCCTCAGCCAAGGTGCTGCCTCTGGGCGTAGTAGTTGCGAACGCCGATCATACTCCCCTGGATTGACGTTGGACTATCACTAGCAACAAGGAGACCATGACCATGTTCAGGCGTGCGGTACATCCCGGAGAAATCCTCAAGGAGGAATTGGAGGAGTTGGACGTGTCCCCGACGGAGTTCGCACGCCAGATCGACGTCCCGCCAAACCGCATCGGGCAGATCATCGCTGGGAAGCGATCGGTCAGTGCCGATACGGCCCTGCGATTCGGACACTGGTTCGGCATCGAGGCCCAGTTCTGGGCCAACCTCCAGACCCAATTCGATCTGGCGACCGCCGAACAGCGCATCGGCGCTGCATTGCACAGCCTGCCGTCAGCAGCAAGGAGAGCGAACGTCTCGTAGACGTGGCGTACCGTGTCCTCCGAATCAAGTCGTGCGAGTCTTGGATACGACCCCGTGCCATACAGAGGGGGCCACCGATGGTGGCGAAAGAAACTCTCGTCGCAACAGTCAGATACGACACCACCACGATCGCTCAATGGGCCAAGGCTGCAATCGCCCATGCCGAGGTCGAGGCCATCAGCGATCCTGCAGGCTACTTCGCTACTGTCACGGCCTGCAAGGGTGCCCGGGCTTGCGGGCCTACCCCTGAATCGGCCATCCGGGAACTGGAAGAGGCATTGGCTGATCGACCCGACGCGATCACTATCGGAAGTCTCCGTCGCAACTACCGATTCGAGCCAATCCAGAGCGCGCATCGCCTAGTTTCAGAGACGCAAATCTCATAGTTTCGTTCCGGACGCGAGGTCGACTGCGTCCTCGAGCGGGGAGGCCGGATCGTCGGGCTCGAGGTGAAGTCATCGGCCAGGGCGGGTCGCCACGAGGCCAAGAGCCTCATCTGGTTGCGCGACAAACTCGGCGACCGCTTCCATCTCGGCGTGGTCCTCTAAGCCGACAGTTCCCGTTCCGGATCGGTGACCACGTCTGCGCCTCGCCTATCGGCGCCTGTGGCGTCCTCCGGGGTCACCGGGGGAGGTCTGAACCACCCGCGCCGGGAGGCGTGAACGCAGATTACGGAACACTCCGTCCCTGGGGCTACGGTGAAACCGATGGGGTGGGTACCGCCCCATTGCTCGCAAATGGTTGCCCGACTTTCGGAGCCCCACCGGTATGAAACCCGACCCGATCACCATCGAGATCCTCCGCAACGCCTTCATCATGGCCGCCGAGGAGATGAACGCGGCGCTGATCCGCTCCGTCTACACGCCGGTCATCTACGAGTCCAAGGACTGCGCGGTGGCGCTGATCGACAGCCAGCACCGGGTCCTGGGCCAGTCCTCGGGAGTCCCGCTGTTCCTCGGCAACCTGGAGGCCTGCACCCTCGCCACCGAGGAGATGTTCGGGCGGTCCGTGTGGGGCCAGGGCGACATCTGGATCATGAACGACGCCTATCTCACCGGCACCCACATGCATGACGTCACGGTCTTCGCCCCCATCTTCTACCAGGGCGACCTGGCCGGCTTCACCGCGTCGCGGGCCCACTGGCTGGACATAGGCGCCAAGGACCCGGGAGTGCCAATGGATTCGACCGAGATCTTCCAGGAGGGGGTCCGCCTGCCCCCCACCATGGTGGTGAGAGGCGGCGATCCGGTGCAGGACATCTGGGACATCATCGAGAGCAACGTGCGCTTCCCCCGGTCCGCCATCGGCGACATGCAGGCCCAGTTCGCGGTGGCCTCCATCGGCGAGCACCGCCTGGGTGCCCTCTTCGACCGCTACGGGCGCGACACCGTGGAAGCCGCCGCCGAGGAGATCTTCCGCCAGAGCGAGCAACTCGACCGAGAAGCCATCGGGGCCATGCCCGACGGTGAATACACCGCCGAAGGCTTTCTCGACTCCGACGGGGTGGGGGACGACCCGGTCCGCATCAAGGTCAAGATCACGGTGGAGGGCGAGCGCCTCGTCTTCGACCTCACCGGGACCGACGGCCCCGGCCAGGGTCCCATCAACTGCGGGGCCGTGCAGACCCTGTCGGCCTGCCGCCTGGCCTTCAAGTACCTGTTCAACTCAAGCCAACCCGTCAACGGCGGCACCTTCCGCCCCTTGGAGGTGAAGACCAAACCGGGTTCGATCCTCGATGCCCGCGTTCCGGCTGCCTGCCAGTTCTATTTCACCCCCCTGGGCCTGATGATCGACCTGATCTGCTCGGCCCTCTCCCCGGCCCTCGTCGACACCGTCCCCGCCGCCCACTACGGCGACGGCATGGTCTTCCAGTTCACCGGCATCAACCCCCGCACCGACGAGCTGTTCCTCGACAACGAGCCCCATGTGGGCGGATGGGGCGCCTCCCACGGACAGGACGGCGAGGACGGGATGATCTGGACCCTGTCGGGCAACTTCCACGACATGCCCATCGAGGTGTTCGAGTCCAAGTTCCCCGCCCTGATAACCGAGTACGGCTACCGCCAGGACTCCGCCGGCCCCGGCAAATGGCGGGGAGGCAACGGCATCATCCGCGAGTACCGGATGACCACCGACACCGAGCTGAGCCTCTGGTTCGAACGCTCCGGCAACCCCGCCTGGGGCCTGTTCGGAGGCAAGGACGGAGCACCCCCCGAAGTGGTCATCAACCAGGGAACCCCCCGAGAGACCCGCCGCCTCAAGACCAACCGCATGCCCCTCCGCAAAGGAGACACCGTCCGCTGCTACACCGGCGGAGGGGGCGGCTACGGCAACCCCCTAGAAAGAGACCCCCAAGCCGTCCAGGATGACCTAGCCGACGGCCACATCTCTCCCGACTACGCCAACCGCCACCACCGATTGAACTCCGAGGATCCCAAGAACTGACCAATGCCTCGGTCGCTCGCTGGTTAGCAACTCAGGGGATCAAGTGCCCGGAGTTGTATCACCAACAGGCGTTAGGCGTTGGGCAGGTTGGCATTGCCGTCCAGTTTCGCCACGATCGTTGCCACGTATTTCAAGAGGTCGCGACGCTCGATTAGGTCTGGGTCGGTGCCCTGAAGGACTGGGTCGATATCCCAAAGCCACGAAATGCTAGGCCGTGGGGGGCTGTCTTCGTGCTGGTGCAGGAAGGTTGTTGCTAGATCGATTGCCGACGTCCGTCGGCCCAGCGCGGCGAGTACGAGGAGGCGGTTTGCGTCGGTAAGCATCCTGTCGGCCCTGCCTGTAGAGATAGCCTTCTCGAAGCATCGGAGGGCCCGTTCTGGATTGTCGGGGATTAGGCAAAAGCCGAGGTTGTTCAGTGCTTCGGGACCGTCTGGATCGTTGCTTGCTGCTGCTTCGAATAGGGCAGTAGCTTCTATCCGCCGGCCTTGGCCGAGGAACTTCACCGCTGGTTTGACCAATGTGTCAGCAAGGTTGGGAACGTGACTGTGGTGGTCAGTCTGCCTGGCGAGGCGGTCCGCCATTTCCTTTGCTAGCTCGGGTTCGGGCACTTCGCGGACGCTCATCTCGATTGGGGAGCAAGGTGGGGGATGCTGTCCATGTAGGTACAGCCATTCCTTGCGTAGCGAGAGAGCCTCCCAGCGTTCCAGGTAGGTCTCAGTGAACCGTGTGACAATCCACCGTCCGTCAGCATCTGGTTTCTCGGCTGCGACAGCGCTTGGTTCGTCCGATGGGGGGAGTGTCGGTGGGGTCCAGTCCAACAGGGCTTGAGCGTCGGCCGTGCGTGCCCAGCGTGTGGTTGCTAGGAGCAGTGGATCATATCGCCGGTCGTGTGCTGGCGCGGTCTGGCTGGTATCTGCTGCATCAAGGACATGATCGACCCATGACGACCAACTGTTCATTTGATCGAGGCGACGCCGTGGCGCATCGTTCTTTTGGCGCCTCGGAAGGTTGGCAAATCCTGCTGATCGGACAGGGAACCGCAGGGCGGGTAGGACCTGTGTTTCGAAGTTGAGGCCTCTTCCCTCGGTCAGGCGGATCAGTTCGTCGATCTGCGCTCGTCGTTCGCTAGCTTGGTCGTGGTCACTCGATGGCGGTGTTGTGACTACCTCGAGTAGCCCGTAGAGGATCGCAGCAAGACGCCAGCGGGGGGCTGGCCCGGATGCTTGGTCCTCAAGGTAGACCTGCCGGGCGTCGTAAGACTTGGCATGCGGCTGCTGGGTGCGGCGCGCCCGTGGCCGACGCGAGCGCCGGATCCAGATCCCAGGCTCGTGCTGTACCTCTTCGCGGGGTCTCGGCGCGTTGTACCTACCGAGCAGGTCCATACACTCTTCACCACAGCCCATGACACCTGGATCCTTGGTTTTGATCGAGTACGGACAGTCAGGTGTCAGGCCCGGCGGCTCGCAGCTCTCGCTGTATTCACGGAGAGCTCGCAGGAAGATCCCTCGCTCGCGCGGGTCTTTCGGTAGGTCAGAGGCCATCAGCGATATACATCCCTTCTTGGACCAACCGTAAGCACCACAACGCAGCCCCCCGTTGCCTCGTAGATAATTCGATGGGAACGTCCCAGGCGAGCGCTGAGCTTCCCTTTCAACGGTCCCAAGAGCTTCTTACCAAGGTGCGGTTCGTCGTCGAGGCGCCTGATGAGCTCGCGTCCCTTAGCTGCGAGTGGCGCAGGTAGCTTGTCAAGTTGCTTCTTCGCGCTAGGGGTGAATTTTGGCATCTGCGATGCTCAGTCAAGGTCCAGGAGGTTACCGGCAGCCACGTCGGCCGCGGCTTCGTCGAGATTGGCCATGGTCTCAGGGTCGGACAGGATGTTGAGCGTTTCGAGCAGCGACTCGTATTCGTCGTAGCCAACAACGACAGCAGAAGGGCGGCCGTGTCTAGTAATCACATAGTCGGAACCGGTAGCTACGACGTCGTCCACGATCTCGCTCAGACGGTTGCGGGCTTCGGTCAAGGAGGTCATCGAGAGCCTCCGGATGTCAGTGTGTTCACTCATGAGCCGAACTGTACAGAAGTCACGCCAGAACGTCAAGACCGGCTTGCGGGGCTTGTTGACTCACGAGCGGACTGTACAGAAGTCACGCCAGACAGACAACTGACCACCGACACCGGGATGAGGCTCTGGTTCGAACGCTCCGGCAACCCCGCCTGGGGACTGTTCGGTGGTAAGGACGGAGCACCGCCCGAAGTGATCATCAACCAGGGAACCTCCAGAGAGACCCCGCCGCCTGAACGACCAGCGAGCGTAGGCGTACCGGTGCCGGCCGGTGGCAACTAAGTCGGTCAATGTTCCGCGCAAGTAGCGGTGTGATTCGGAGTTCCTGTTTCCCTCAATCGCGGATGTCGATCGGGATTAGGACTCCATGAGTTTCGGCCACGAATAAGACGAACACTGCACTCCCGATTCTGGCGAACCGCCACATGGGAGATCGTTCGGGGAACCGGAAGCCGGGGAGTTCGGTCAACGGACAGTCAGCCATCTCTATCAGTCCCGATAGCAGGTAGATGCGGTCTTCGTAACTCTTGCCGTCCGACCATGCATCGAAGACGCGGTCAAGCGCCGCTCCGTCGATCTGCCAAGGCATCCGGGACTATGCCGCTACGTCCGGTTTAGGAGGCTCAGCGCGTATCGCATCGATCATGGCGCGCAGGTCGTTGGGCGTTAGCCCGGCAGGCGGGGGATCCCCTGCCGCGAGCTGCTGCTTTAGCGTGCGTTCGGCCGACAGGAAGGCATCGTCATAGACCGAGAAGTCAAAACCCGGATCGACCGGAGCGTCGGACTCATCAAGGTGAGTCCAGTCCCGAGCCCGAGAACCCACTGCCTCTCTCCCCATCCTCCGACTTCCCTACATAGAGTAGCGATCCATGGGCTCCGTGGATAGAGGTATCGAGGCGTTGATATCGCAACCCGGCAGTGGGTGTTGCATCGACGTCAGCGCCGGGCAACTACACCGATGGCTGGGCGGAGGCCTCCCACCCAATCCTCAGAGAGTTCCCGGCCGCGACGCTCCTGGCTCCACCGGGAACGGTCATCCTTCCCCAACACCTCCCCAACTCCAACATCGGCCACCACGGCGGGATCGCACCCCAAGAGCTTCTGATCCCCCTACTAGACGATTAGTTCCTAGCCGGTCGTTGCTAGTTGTCTGAGATAGATTGCCTTGGATTAGATAGTTCCAGTGTCCGTAGGCTCTCTGAAGTTTCACATCAAGCGGAGGCAAGGATCTTGTCAAACAAGAGGCGAGGAGAACCTCGGCAGCCCTCAACTAGCATCCAAACAACGACTATCAACTGACTGTCGGTCACAACCCCTTGGAACTACTCGTCTAGTCGCCTAGACAGCCAGCATCGAGGGCGCCAGGACTGGCTTAGCTGAGGCGGACCAGGGGTATCTCGCGGTCGGTGCGCTCCTGGTAGTGGGCATAGCGGGGAGCGCCGGCGATCCTCGACTTCCACACTGCTTCCCGCTCAGCGCCGGTCAGCGTCTCCGCGGTGGCCTTGAAGACCCGTTCCCTGTTCTGGACTATCACCTCGGGGTTGGCCACCACGTTGTGGTACCAGGCCGGATGATGGTCGGCGCCGCCGAAGGACCCCACGACCACCATCGAGTCGCCGTCCGGCAGGTAGCTGAGGCAGACCGTGTGCGGCCTACCGGAACGACGGCCGATGGTCCGCAAGAGAATGCAAGGCATCCCGTCGACCCGGCCACCGATCCTGCCTCTACTCAGCCTGTAGACAGCGACATGCGCCCGCGATATCCAGGGAATGAGCCACTCCGGAGGCGTCCAATACTTGACGCGGTCAGAATCGTTCCCGCCTGCTTCACCCACGCCGCCAGCGTAGGCCGGTAGCCGGTCGAGCGGGTCCAGGCGGTGACGGCTACGGTCTGGGCTGTGTTGCCTCTTCGTTCGATGTTCCATGCGGGCCGGAGCGTTCCGTTCATTCTCCCGACCTTCTCCGGTGTCTCCGCTCGGGGTTCAATGCGGCGGCTCGGGTCCGGCCAGGTGGTGGTCGGGTGAGGGCGGCGGATCGGTGGCGGGCCGAGCTGGAGGCCTGGGTGATACCCCAGCGGCTGCTCGATGCGGCGGAGGAGTCGCCATACGGGTGGGCGCCATGGGTGTGGGAACGCCTGTCCGCGGCGGCTCGTAATGCCCCGCCTCCGGCCACCTTGGAGATCGCCAGGCGTCTGGCCGGCGAGGACGGTTCGGTGCTCGATGTCGGAGCCGGGAGAGGGCGGGCGTCGCTGCCTCTGGCGGTGTCGGGTCATGATCTCACCGCGGTGGAGCCTGATGCCGGGATGGCTGACGGGTTCGAGGAGGATGCGGCCCGGCTCGGTGTTTCGGCCCGGCTGGTGCGGGGCCGATGGCCGGATGTGGCGGGACAGGTCCCGCAGGCGGATGTCGTGGTGTCGGCCAACGTGGCCTACGACGTGGCGAAAATCGGCCCGTTCGTGGCCGCTCTGGACGCCGCCGCCCGCCGAGGCGTGGTGATCGAGCTGACAGAGCTCCATCCCCGGGTCGTTATTGCCCCGCTGTTCCGCGCCGTCCACGGCGTCGACCGCCCGAACGGTCCATCGGTAGACGACCTGGCAGAGGTGATCTTTGAGGAACTCGGTGTCCGCCCCAACATGGAGCGTTGGGAACGACCTACCGCGTTGTGGTTCGAGGATTGGGACGAGATTCTCGCCTTCTACGGGGCCAGGGTGACCCTGCCGATCGCCCGACGCCCCGAACTGCGACCGATGCTGGAGCCACAGGTCACCGAGGAGGACGGCCGGCTGTACGTAGGCGACCGGATGCGCCCGTACTGCACCCTCTGGTGGCGCCCGAAACGGTGAGAGAACCGGCACCGAGAGTCTTGACCCGGAGTGTTGATCAGAGCGCGACCGGATCCGAGCCTGCCGGCAGCCCATGAGAGGGTTTCGCACCACCCTCCTGGAGCTATGTTTCTCCGAATCTCTCGAACGGCCTCATGGCATCGGCATGGGCCGCAAGCGCCGCCTCATCGAAGTCGGCCCGCGGCCGGGGCTCGAGGTCGAAGTTGCCGTGCTCGTCGATTCCTCTCACGAGCATGGCCGACTCGCGGACCCCCGCAGTCTGGCGCACATGGGTGGGCAGGTAGCGGAACGCGATCCCGATGCGACGGTCCGATGATCCGTTCGGCCGGGATCCGTGGACTGCCAGGACATGGTGCAGTGAGATCTCCCCGGCGGACAGGCTGAGATCGACGCCTTCGCCCTCGTCGACCTCCACCATCACCTCCTGTCCTCGAGACAGCATGTTGTCATCCCCGAAGGTGTCGTGATGCGTGACCTGGCCCTGCAGGTGGCTGCCCGGCACGACGCGGACACACCCGTTCTCGGCAGTGCTGTCGGTGAGTCCCAGCCAAGCCGTGATCACTTCCGGAGGTTCGAGCCCCCAGTAGGTCAAATCCTGGTGCCATGACACGAACCCCGGATCGTGTGGTTCCTTGATGAAGAAGTCAGTCGACCAGCACAAGATGTCGGGTCCGATAACAGCTTCGACAGCATCCAGGATCCGCGGATGCCGGATCAGCCCATCAAGCCAGGTCCACACCAAGTACGTCTTGAAACGGTATCTCTCGGGCAACCCATGATGCTCGGCCTCGAAGGCCTCCAAGCGCCGGCGGCACTCCCGGGCTTCATCACCCGAAAGCACCGGGATCGGGAAGTAATAGCCATCCCTCCGGTAAGACTCGCTTATGGTGCTGTCGGACATGATCGATGTTCTCCCCGGCCAAATCTAGCCGGCAAACCAGGCTGCTCCGCTCGCCCACCGGCGTGCATGGCCGTTACTGACGGAACTCGTTAGCCGACTCTACGATGCTACGAGGGGTTTTCGGCCTCGCTCCTTCGTGACGACCCGAAACAGCGTGACCTGCTCGACAGGTAATCGTCTGGGGGCGAATACCTCGTGTTCTTGGTTGATGTCGAGCCACTCGCGCAGCCTTGCACGGGCAGGGATGCCAGCCGGGTTTCCAGATGGCGGCATCCACGAGCACGGGACCGCTGCCGTCTTGCTGCGATGTCATCCATCATCGGCGGTGCGTCGCGCTCCCGCAACGAAGCACTCCAGAGGCTGGCAGCATCGAAGACCCCCGCCACGACTCCGCCCGCGCCGAACTGCCCCAGGATGTAGTCTGGCGACCGTTGAAGCTCGACGGGGCCGTCTCGGATCATCCTCCGTTGCAGCCGCCTGCAGGAGGTCTTGGATGATGAGGTTGTCGGGCTCGAGGGTTGTCATAACCGGCGCCGCCACCGGGATCGGCCGTACGGTGGCCGGGAGGTTCGTCGAGGCAGGCGCCCGGGTGCACATATGCGACATCGATGCCGAGGCCTTGGCAATAGCCCAGGAGGAAGCGCCGGGCATCTCCGGCACCTTGGCCGATGTCGGATCCGAGAGAGACATCGACAGGTTGTTCGATGATGCGGTCAAGCGGCTCGGTGGCCTGGATGTACTCGTCAACAACGCCGGTCCAAGCGGTCCGACGGTCCCGGTCGACGAACTCACCTACCAGGACTGGCGCGTATGTATCAGCGGAAACCTCGACGGCGCCTTCCTCAGCACACGGGCGGCGGCGCCACTCCTGAAGAGCGCCGGCTCGGGATGCATCGTGAACATGTCATCCGTCTCGGGACTGTTCGGCTCCCCGTTGCGAAGCCCGTACGCAGCCGCCAAATGGGCGTTGCTCGGTCTGACGAAGACCTGGGCCTCCGAGCTCGGACCGTACGGCATCCGGGTGAACGCGGTGTGCCCGGGCGGGGTGGCAGGTCCCCGGCTCGACCGTGTCATGCAGGATCTGGCCGACGAGCGAGGTGTTCCCTTCCAGAAGGTGTCCGACGAATGGAAGAGACAAGCGTCGCTCCGGACGTTCATCGAGCCTGACGAGATCGCGAACCTCGTCCTGTTCCTGTGCTCCCCTCTCAGCGATGGCATCACAGGGGCGGTCATTCCCATCGACGGCCACCTCGAGACCCTGGTCGGCTAACCGAAGACGGTCCCGCCCGCGACCCTCGGGACCGGACGCCGTGGCTTCGGCGCTGTCGACCCGGAGGCGGATCCCGTCTCGCTAGGAGGGTGCTGACCAATGACGATTGCTGGGGCCTGCCGTCCGCCGACCAGGGATTATGCCGGCGGTTGGCATGCCGCTGGTGGATTGCTCAGTACCCTCCTAGGGTGGTCGCCATGCGACGGAAACCGGACGAAGTACAGCGCATCGCGGTAGTGGGTGCGGGGACGATGGGCCATTCGATTGCTCAAGTCTTCGCGCAAGGCGGGATCGATGTGGATCTGGTCGATCTCGACGAGGCAGCCCTTGCGCGCGCTCCCGGGTTGGTGGAGACGAATCTGCGGGTGCTCGTCGACGGAGGCCGTCTGGACCCCGAAGACACCCCTGCCATCCTCGGACGCCTCCATCCGACCACATCGCTCGCCGAGGCGGCCGCCCGAGCCGAGTTCGCGATGGAGGTGGTCAGCGAGACGATCGCCGCCAAGCAAGCAGTCGTCAACGCCTTCGAGGATGCGGCCGCACCCGATGTGATACTGGCGAGCAACACGTCCGCGCTGGACATCTTCTCCCAGGTCACTGCGGCCAGACCCGAGCGATTCGTTTGCGCTCATTGGTTCATGCCTCCGTACATCGTCCCGCTCGTGGAGGTCGCCGGCGGGCCCGATTCGTCGAGCGAATCGCTGGAGTGGACAGCCGGCCTGCTCCGGCGTGTCGGGAAGCGGCCGCTGGTGATGAAGCGGTTCGCGATCGGCTTCGTAGCCAACAAGATCATGATGGCGATGGGAGCTGCGGCGGAGGAACTTATAGACGATGGCGCCGCGACGGTGGAGGACATCGACTTCGTGATGAAGACCAGTGTCGGGGTGCGGCTGGGCCTGGTGGGCATCTTCCAGAGTCTCGACTTCAACGGACTCGACCTCATAGCGGAAGGCACGGCCGAGATGGGCCTCGAGGTGCCGCCCTACCTCAAAGAAGTCGTCGACCAAGGCTTCTACGGACCCAAGACCGGCCGGGGCTTCTACAACTACGGAGGCCGCTCCGAGCGAGAAGTCGTGCGCAAGCGGGATCTGGCCTACCTGGCGGTACTGGACGCTTTGGAGGCGGCGGACGCCTTCTCGCCGTTGTAGGGGGTGGACGGAAAACAGGTTCTTGGTCGGCCAGCCGTCCGCTGACCAGGTAGTTCCCATCGGACAACTGGCCGGCAGGGAGTCCCCCACCACCCCCCTAGTGTCCTGTATCGGGAATTCGCTGGAGACAGCCTCCTCCGCCTGACACGCACCGGTTCCGGGGAGCCGAGACCGCGAAAACCGTCGAGGCGGTCTCCTCC
>JAPOQZ010000208.1 GCA_026710435.1 bacterium
CACAGGGGATAGAAGGTCGCGTCCGTGACCCTCGGAGGTGGGGATCCCAAGGAAAGAGGCACCTTCCGGTGATTTTCGCGTTCTCGGGGTTCGGTGGCGTGGAGGTGTAGCCCGCTCTTATGTGACGAACTTCCGACTCGGGACACTAGTGGCGCTGGGAACTTAACACCCGCTCTGTCGCGCACGGTGAATCATCCTCGCATCCGGGTTCCCCCGGGGTCGAAGAGGGGAGCAGGCTGGACGGAAGCTGCCCGCAGATCCCCGATTATCTCGATCTCGAGTGGAGCATCGGGATCGGTCAATTCGGTAGGCACGTATCCGAGCGCCACCGACCTCTCCACCGTATGGGCGTAGCCACCCGACGTCACCCATCCGACCACCCTGCCATCATGCCAGACGGGCTCATCACCGACCACGTCGGCATCGGCCGCATCCACGACCATGGTGACCAGCCTTCTCACGGGGCCCTCCTCCCGCTCTCGAACAGCCGCGTCCCGACCCACGAAATCCCCCTTGTCCAGCGCTACGAATCGGGAGAGGCCGGCCTCGGCCGGACCATATATGGGCCGGTATTCGGCAGCCCAGGAACCGAACCCCTTCTCCAGCCGCAGCGAGTCGAGTGCCCTGAGACCGAAGTCCCGCATCCCGTGCTCCCCGCCCGCCTTCCGGAGAAGGTGGTAGAGACCACGCAGGTTCTCGGGTCCAACCCAGATCTCGTAGCCCAGATCCCCGGTGAACGTGAGGCGCCCGACGAGGGCGGGAATCATCCCGATGTCCATGGCGCGGATGTCCATGAACCGTAAGTCCTCCGGACCCACGGACTGATCCGCGACTGCCTCCAGGACGTCCCTGGAACGAGGCCCGGCGATGGAGAGCCCGACGAGGCGCTGCCCAAGCGGCTCGACCCTCACCTCTCCGTTCTCCGGGAGGTCCCACAGGAAGCGGCGCATGTAATAGTCCTCGGCTATGCCCGAACCGAAGAGCAGGAAGTAACGCTCGAGGTTCGCGACTGTCAGGTCCCCGATCAGCCTCCCGCCATGGTTCAACATGGGGCTGAGGGTGATACGTCCCGGTGGGGGGATCCGGTTGGTGAGAAGCCGGTCCAGCCAGGCGGCTGCACCCTCACCCTCTACCCGGAACTTGGAGAAGCCCGAAGTCTCGGTAATCCCGACCCCGTTGCGGACCGCGGCGCACTCCTCCGCCACCACCCGGAAGGCGTTGGACCGCCGGAACGTGATGTCCTCGATGGGCTCCCGGCCGGGTTCCTGGAACCACAGAGCGACTTCGAGCCCGAACGATGCGCCCCACACGGCGTTGGCGGCCGTGTACCGGTCGTACAGTGGACTGGTGTGGAGCGGACGGCCGGCGGGTAGCTCTTCGTTGGGGAAGGTGATCTTGAAGCGACGAGAGTAGTGCTCCCGCACTTTGGCGTTCGTGTACGCCATGGTGGCCCAGTCACCGAAGCGGGAAACATCCATCGCCCATATGTCCATCCCCGGATCGCCCTCGGTCATCCAGTTGGCAAGCGCCAGACCCACCCCACCGGCCTGGCAGAAACCGGCCATCACCCCGACCGCCAGCCAGTAGTTCCGCAAGCCCTTCACGGGCCCTATGCATGGGTTGCCGTCGGGGGCGAACACGAACGGACCGTGCACGATATTGCGTAGACCGACATCGGCCAGGACGGGAAAGTGGGTAAACCCGACCTCCAACTCGGGAGCGATCCGATCGATCTCCGGCTGCAGCAACTCGCTTCCGAACGTCCACGGGGTCACCTTGGGCGACCATGGCCTGTGGTCCTGCTCGTAGGTGCCCAGCAGAACCCCGCCCGCTTCCTCCCGCATGTAGATCTCGCCACCGAAGTCGACCACCATGGGAAGCTCCTTCCCTGTCGTACGCCGGTGCTCGGCGACGGCGGGAACCGGTTCGGTGACGATGTACTGGTGTGCCATGGCGAGAAGAGGGAGCTCGAGGTCGACCATCCGGCCCACCTCCCGGCCCCACAGGCCACCGGCATTGACGACGTGTTCGGCGTGGATGTCTCCGCGGTCGGTGCGGACGTCCCAAGTGCCGTCGGGACGCTGGGACAGGGCATCCACCCTCGTGTTGCGCACGACGGTTGCTCCGCCGACCTCGGCTGCCTTGGCATAGGCTCTGGTAACGCCGGTGGGATCGACGCGGCCCTCGTGCCGATCCCACAATGCCCCTACGAAGAGCGAGGCATCCATCAGCGGGAACATCTCGGCTGCCTCGCTAGCCGAGATCAGTTCGTTCTCCATTCCCAGGTACCGCCCGCGGGCGTGGACCATTCTGAGCCAGTCCATCCACTCGGGTGAGTTGGCCAGTTGCAGCCCACCCGTCATGTAGATGCCGCAGTCCTGCCCCGACACTCTCTCGAGTTCGGGATACAACTCCACCGTGTACCGCTGGAGATCAACCAGATAGACGTTCCCGTTGTGGGTATGGATGCTCCCGGCGGCGTGCCAGGACGATCCGGCAGCCAGGTCGAGGCGCTCGACCAGCGTCACGTCGCTCCATCCAGCCTTGGTCAGGTGGTAAAGGACGGAGCAGCCGACCACCCCACCACCGATGACCACAACGCGCGTCTCCGGATTCATCTCGATCAACCCCTTGACCGGCAGCGGACCCGGCCGGGCACCATCCCGGCTCGACAACCTGGCCGCCAAGATAGTGGCAGGCGAGACGTTACTGATCCCGCCCGGCCGGCTGCCGCGTGCCGCCCTACGTCATGGTCATGGCCGTATCCGTCGCCAGCGGGACGGGCGCTGGTCGACGGGACGGATATCCCAGTTTCTCACTTCTCTCAGATGCCGACGCTCCATCGGCTCGACGTGGGCGACCACCCGATCGCGGATCTCCTCCCGCCAGCCCGAGTCACACAGGTCGAAGGTGCGTACATGCACGCGCATCGGCCAGTCGGAGTCGATCACGGGAAGAGCCCGCAGTCTGGAAGCCAGGAACGGTGGGAGATCCGGGACGCGAGTCTGGGCGTAAGCGAACAGGTGCCCGCAGTGAAGCGGTTGGCGTTCCAGGTATTCGTGGACGTCCTGTCGGTCGTACGGCGCCCAGTCCGGCCGGTGAGTCGGATCGACAACCGCCCGCATCAGATCCCTTCTGAGGCACTTGGTGCACCGGAGGCATGCTGCGCCGTTCCTGGTGGTGCAGAAGAAGACCTTCCCCTGCCGGATGAGGTCGAGTGACAGGTTCATCGTCATGTATCCGCTCACTCCGCACACGGGCGAGAACACCGGCAGGCCGACCTCGTTGAACACCGACTGCCAGTAGTTTCCCGTTACCCCGTGCTTGCGGCGGGCACCGAAGCGATTCCAGTACCTCGTCCCACCGTAGAGGAGCGTGCTGCTGATGGTGGACCCCATCAAGACGATCCCGAAGTCGAAGTCGGTCGCCAGCAGAAGGGAGGTCGCGAACGCGCACGTCCACCCGTGCCATCCGCCCGGACGGGACACGTACCTCTGGTTGGTGGTGACCAGGGCCCCTCGCTCGGGACCAAGGCTCCGGACCACGTCGTGCGAGAACGAGGGCACCAGATGACCATTCCTGGTGTGGGCCTCATGGACGACGAAGGCCTCCGGGAACATGACCCGCACGGCGGTCGAGTCGATACCCCCGCCGAACGAAAGGGCCATCTTGGAACCTGAATACCTGTCCAGCCGGTGATCGACGTTGTCAAACCTGAAGGGACGGGTGAAGCTGGGCTTTCTGAAGGCCTTCTCGAGACGTCGGGAGACGGGCATCGGGAACACCACCCGTTGACCTACGAAGGGGTAGAAGATGATCAGGCAGAGGAGACCCAGCAGATCGGGATGGATGGAGCGCACCCCGTAGTCGAACGTTATGTCTGTTCCAGAATAAGTGATCTGCCTTAGAGCGCCTTCCTGCCGCTTTCCGGTGTACTTGTCACCCAACTCGAAGTGTGCGCGCAGCGTGGATGAGTCACCATTCGACTCGAACTCGAAGATCACGGCAACGAGCCTAACCCGGTTCCGGACCTCAGGTCAGGCGACCCGAAGCGCCATTGCCTAATCCCCTTCAAACCCCGACCATGAATGATCGGGGCTAACCCTGGTTCTTCATGTTTCCGGACACACTCACGGCAACCCTGCCAAATCATCCACATCATCGCGACCGGGGCCGGATTCCACCCGGACGGTGACGTCGCGCAGACCCGAGACGACACGATTGAAACGGCTGCAGTCCCTGGTCAGATGCTCATGCCCCACGCCCCGTTCGTCCAGCAACACCCCGGCATGAAGAACCGCGGTTAACGTGACCTTCGAGATCAACCGTGAAGCGATAGACATGCGCATCCGAGAAGCCACCGAGGCCGACATCCCTTCCCTTGCAAGGGTCCACGTCGACTCGTGGCGGTCCACCTATGCCGGAATCGTCCCCGACGAGTACCTGTCCGGCCTCTCCTATCGGGATCGTGAGTCGTTCTGGGAAGCGGTGCTCACGACGGCCCGGCCGGGCATCGGCAACTTCGTCGCCGAGACCCCGTCGGGCGATGTCGTGGGCATGGCTGGGGGGAGGACCGGAACGCAGTGGCAGCGAGACCTATCATGGTGAGTTGTATCTCGTCTACCTGCTCGCCGAGTACCAACGAAGAGGTCTGGGGCGTCGCCTCGTCTCCGCTGTGGCCGGGAAGCTCCTCGCCGACGGGACCGGCTCGATGATGGTGGAAGTACTGGAGGACAACCGCCCGGCCTGCCGGTTCTACCAGACTCTCGGGGGTGAACGAATCGATCGGAGAACCGTATCCATAGGCGGGAGCGACCTCGTTGAGGTGTTCTATGGCTGGAGAGACATCAGCATGCTGACCGGGGGCTCTCGCGAGCCGTGCTGAAATGCCCGGACCCCTTCCGGTCCGAACCGGGGGAGGGGAGGCAGCCGCGCCGCGGCTGATCGATCAGAAACCCCGAGTCCGACGCTGGATGACAGGCTTGAAGTCGAACGTCCTGCGGGCAACTCTCATCACCGTTCCCAGGAGGGTGCTGAACAATGACGATTGCTCGGGCCTGCCGCCAGCCCAGGCATTTTGCGGGCGGTTGGCAGGCCGCTGGTGGATTGCTCAGCACCCTCCTGGACACCCTGTCTACGGAGCGCTGACGGGAGGCATCGGACCGGCCCTGCGGAATCGGGCTTGGCCTTCGCGGGCCTGGATGAGCACCGCAGTCAGGATGATGGCCCCGCCGACCATGGTGGCGACCGCCATCCCCTCGCCCAACGCCCACCAGACCCACACGGGAGCGAACACCACCTCGAGCATGGCTATGAGGACCAGCTCGGTGGAGCGTACGTGGCGCGAGCCCGCCGTAAAGAGTGCCAAGCCTCCGGCCAGGGCAACACCGCCCAGGTATATGGCGAGAAGGATGTTCATGCCGCTTATCGTCACACCTCCGACGAGGGGGCCGGTGACCAGCAGGGTTAGGAGTCCCGAGACAATCACCGCGGAAAGCATGTCGGTCCGCATTCCACGCCGCTGGAACACGGTGAACGCAGCGAAGCCGAGTGCCGCACCGAAGGTGAGGATCGTTCCGGCCAGGCTTCCGGATACCGTTCCGGTGTAGGTCATGACGCCTAGGCCGGCCGCTGCTAACCCCATGGTCCACCAGTTGGTTCGGGTGATCGGCTCCCGCAGGATCAACCACCCGAGCACTCCCGCCAACACCGGCGCCGCTCCCAGGATCAAGGTGGCCTCGGCCACTGTTGTGAGGGTCAGGGCGTACACGAAGCACATGGAGGAGAAGGTGAGGGAAGCTCCGCTGACCAGGCCGTTCAGACCGATACCGGCGATGGTACGCAAGGTGGCGCCACGATGGCGGACGGTGATCAGCACGACCAGCACGATGATCTGTGGGATAGCACGGTAGAAAAGGATCGCCCAAGGCCCGACATCGCCCATGAGCCGCACACCAAGCCCGAATGTGCTCCACAACAGCCCAGCCGCCGCAACCAGGGCGACACCCCGAGCCCGCGAGGCCTGGCCCCGATCCGCCGGGGCCGCCGCGGTAGCCGAGGTGCTGGCGAACTTGGGGCCATGGACGGACATGCGGAGAACCCCCAAGATACCAAGTCGCAAACGTCCTGCTGGACAGCCGGGGGAGAGGAGCGTAGTTCCCTCGGAGGTGAACCGCTAGCCGCTCTCGATAGGAGAGTCCGCTGATGGGAATCGAACACATTCCTTTCAGGACCGGGTTCCCTACAAGTGCTCCCTGGGTGCTGAGCAGGCCGAAGATCCCAGAGTCCGAACACGACCGGACCTTCTCGTGGATCGTCGATCTCCAAGGCAAGCTCCGACCATCGTGAGGGACACAGGAAAGATGGCGATGCCAACTAGTCAAGACACGCATAGCGTTGCCTGATGCTGGAAGTACGCCCGAGGAGGGTGCTGAGCAATCCATCAGCGGCCTGCCAACCGCCGGCATTATTCCTGGGCCGGCGGGCGGCAGGCCCGAGCAATCGTCACTGTTCAGCACCTTCCGAGGCGTTCGCGGTCCTCCTCGGAGTCCGTCTGGCATACTCTTATCGACCAGCATGGTGGTCGTCAGGCGCGAAGCCAATCCCCCAGAACTGTGGGAGCCGGGTCCGAGCCTGCTCCGCCATACCGGTCGATAGCCGAAGCATTGCCAGGAGCTGAACTCGGGTGAGCACCATGGGGCGATTGGTCAACTATTGACTTCCAGGAGCGCCGAACAGTCCATCCGGTTCGAACCCGAGGAGGCCTGTCCACCGTCGATCGCATTGCTGGTCGGGTTTCAGGGTGCCGCGCTGGTGCTCGCTCCGACGGTGCTGAACGTAGCGATAGCGATTCGCTCCTCAGGACTTGACGACAGCCACCTGACCTGGAGCGTCTTCGCCGCGATGCTGATCTGTGCAGCGATCACTGCGCTGCAGGCATTCCAACTCCGGCGATTCGGAGCCGGCCACGTCGTGCTTGCCTGGCCCGCGGCGATGTTCATCGCGATCATGGTGGCGACGATCTCGAAGGCTGGGCCGGGGACATTCGCCACCCTGCTGGTCGTTTGCAGCCTGATCCAGGTCGCACTCGCCTGGTGGCTGCCAACGTTGCGGCGGATCATCACGCCGGCGGTCTCCGGTACGGTGACGATGTTGATCGCCAGCAGCGTCTTGCCGATCGCGTTCGATGCCGTCCGGGATCTGCCGACCGGCACGCCCTCGCATGCTGGTCCGGCCATAGCCGGAGTTACGTTGCTGGTCTCGGTGATCGTGACGCTGAGAGCCCGTGGCCGATGGCGCCTCGTCGCGCCGTTCATCAGCATCTTGGTCGGATGCACCGTCGCGGGCCTATTCGGTGTGGTCGATTTCAACCGTGTCGCCGACGCCCGCTGGTTTGGCGTTCCCGACGTGCCGACCCTAAGCCTCGATCTCACGCTGGATGCGGAATTCTGGGCGCTCTTGCCATCATTCGCGGTTCTCACCCTGGTGCTCGGGTTAAAGACAATCAGCGACAGCGTGGTCATCCAGCAGGGCTCCCGGCGACACCCGCGGGCGATCGACTTCCGTCAGGTCCAGGGCATGGTCAGCGTCAACGGCATAGGTATGCTGTTCGCCGGTCTCGCCGGCACGCTACCGACGATGGCCAACTCCTCGTACAGTCTCTCGCTGATCAACCTCACCGGCGTCGCCGCCCGTCGAGTCGGCGTCGGTGTGGCCGCCGTCTCCGTGACGCTGGCCTTCTTCTCCAAGTTCACCGCCCTCCTGCTGACAATCCCAGGACCTGTGTTGGGCGCTTACCTGATACTCGCGATGGGCATGCTCTTCATCAGCGGCTGCCAGACAGTAATGCGCGACGGCCTCGACCGTCAGCGCTTGCTGGTGGTCGCCCTCTCGAGCGCGCTGGGCTTAGGCCTCGACGACCACCCAATCGCGAGGAACCTCTTCGGCGAGGAGTTGGGCGGACTGCTCGGCAACGGCGTCACTATCGGGGCCCTGGTCGCGATCGGGATGACGCTTCTACTCGAAACGTTGACCACCCGCCGCTCGTCCCTCGAGGTCACTCTGGACATGTCCTCGCTGCAGGCGATCGATGGTTTTCTCGCCCGGCTGGCATCCAGGCTGGGTTGGAACCATGCCTCGACGGTGCGGCTGCGGTCAGTCGGCGAAGAAACGCTCGCCAGCCTGCTGTTGCAGGAGGACGATGCGGAGGAGTCCGATAGCCCGCGCCTGGTCATCGTGGCGCGGCCCCGGGACAGGATGGTGGAACTCGAGTTCGTCGCTACAACGCGCCAAGAAAACATCGAGGACCAGCTGGCGTTTCTCACGGACGAAGCCCCCGTACCGACAGTCGAGGACCTCTCGTTCCGACTGTTGCGTTACCACGCGTCCGGCGTGCGCCACCAAAAGTTCCATGGAGTGGACATCGTCACCGTTCAGGTCCAGGGCAGCACTTGACTCTGCTCAGGTCAGCCGTACTCCACTGTCGGGAGGGGAGTTATCGGGACGGCCTGGCAGGTCAGTACGACGCCGCGGGACATCTCGGTTCCGGTGAGCGCCATCCTCGCCCGTAGATGTGCTGAGCAGGCGTGCCCCGCAGGCGCCGCAGACACCTGATTCGCAGGAGTGTGGGGGCGCGGCTCCGGCGGCTCGCACCGCGTTGAGGATCGTCTGGCCGGCTGAAACCGTCGAAGCTCGCCACCTACGAGAGGCAAGCGTGCAAGAAGGTTCATACTCTTGCCACGACTGGCCGCTGCAAGGTTGTGGGCATCATCGGTTCTCGGCCCCGCCACCCGACGCCGATCCGCTACGCCGGAGGACATCGAGTACGCGGTCGGTGGTCTGGGGACCATCGTGGTGGATTGATCCGAAAGGCACGAACTAGGAGGGTACTGAGCAATCCACCAGCGGCATGCCAACCGCCGGCATAATCCCTGGTCGGCGGACGGCAGGCCCCATCAATCGTCATTGTTCAGCACCCTCCTAGAGCTTGGTCAGTTCACCTTCACATAGAAGTGCCCGCTCGCGGCCTTCGATTTTCGTGTCTCGAAGAGTTCAGGGCGGGACTTTATTAGCAAGGACAGCTGCTTGTATCCGTAGCTACGGGAGTCGAACGCGGGATCGAGTTTGTGTATGTTCGTACCAACAACCCCGAGAGGTGCCCAACCATCCTCTTGAATAGCCATCTCGATAGCCTGTGCCGCTGTCCGAGTCCACCCTGACTTATCCAGCTCCGGAGTCCCCGACTTATGTTCCTGTGGCCGATCGAGGTTCTCAGTATGAACAAAGATTTCGCATGCCTTCACAAAGGACTCCGGCGTCTGGGATTGGCCAATACCCATCACGAATAGACCCTGCTCACGGATTCGAGTAGCCAGACGTGTATAGTCGCTATCACTGGACACTATGGAAAACCCATCGACGGTTCCCGCGTGTAGTAGATCCATCGCATCGATAATCAGAGCACTATCGGTGGCGTTCTTCCCGACGGTGTAACGGAACTGTTGAATGGGTTGGATCGCGAAGGTGTGAAGAGCATCTTTCCAACCCTTCATCTGTGGCACAGTCCAATCACCGTAGATTCGCCTCGTCGTTATGGTCCCGTACTTGGCGGTCTCAGCGAGGACATGCTCGATCAGAGATGGCTGCGCATTGTCACCATCAACCAGCATGGCTATACGACGCGATTCTGAGGTCGGTGACTCCATCTAATTACAATCCGATCCCGCCGGCTGTATCTCTCTACTCACACTCTAGCCAGGCAACGAGGCTCGGACGTGTGGTGGCCCGTGTCGTCTCATGTCGGCCGTGGCCGAGAGACTGCTGGTCGACGGACTCAACTCGATGCTGCTGTGGGCCGCGAAGGACAACGTTCCTTCCTGTCGCTTGTACGTGTCGCTGGGACGTGAACCAGAACACATCGCCGCCACCTACATCGCACACCTGCGGGACTCCACCTGCTCAAGCGACTGCTGCTTGCCGAGGTAGGCCTAAGTGCCGGAGTGAGGATCCTTCATCGCGGGTTACGCCGGAGGCGCTTCTTGTTGCGGCCGCGTGCTCCCGCCTCGAGAACCACCTTGCGGAGGCGAAGGTAGTGCGGGGTGACCTCAACGCACTCGTCATCGGCGATGAATTCGAGAGCTTGCTCGAGCGACAGGATGCGGGGTGGGGTCAGACGGACGGTGTCGTCGGAGGCGGCGGCGCGCACGTTGGTCTGTTTCTTCTCACGACAGATGTTGACGTTCATATCGTCGGGTCGCGGGTTCTCGCCGATGAC
>JAPOQZ010000267.1 GCA_026710435.1 bacterium
ACAACCCCCGAAGGCGGCACTCCGCCATCGGATACCACTCACCCGTAGACTACGAAAGGAGCACCCAACCACCCTGTTGATAACCAAAACCACCTGTGGATAACAAAATCGCGAACTGTCCACAAAAGCGGGGCAACTCCACTGCTGCCCAGTTCCCGGTAGCGCTCGCGATTCAGCATGGCTATTGCCAGCCCCAAGTCCAGGTCCATCGTGCCCAAGTGAGGTTCCGAACCTGGCGGCAGGTTTTCCTGATCAATGAGGAGGTTGGGACCAGACCGCCGACGACAACGATTTCGCCAAGCAGATCACCGAGCTTCGTTGCAATGTAGAGGCATGTGCGGCGGACGAAGCCCAACTGCTCGTAGCCGTACCCTCACCGGTCGATGGCTTGGAGATCATCGTCGCCTCTCAAGAGGATCTGGCTCCGGAGTTCTGCAGCGGCTTCCGTCGACCTTTCGGGATGGTCCTTCAAGTTGAGATAGGCCTGTACCGGGTGGACGCAACGTATGCCTTCGACTGACTCTGCTCCGACGAAGACACCTTCGTCGTTGGGTACGACCAGCCAGGTGTTTGCTCCTCTAGGTTCTTCTCGAAACCCTAAGCCCTTCTGGATGCTTTTCGAAGGGGGAGTTGGGAGGTACACGGTTGAGAGACGGAATCCTGCGTATCGCGTCCACAACCACGCTGCGGAGAGCGCCGTCGCTGCGTAGGGTATGTTGGCCTTGGACAAGGTTTCGGCGATAAGACGGGTCAGAGGATCACCTCTTCCAGATGAGATGTGGCCGCGGATCACATGGTGCCTGTCAAATCCGTACGCTTCCCGCCAAGCGTCAAGCAGCGTCCCAGGGTTTGGGACGCGGACGCCGTCTTCTCCTCGCTCTACCAGATCAGCTTGCAAGAGCTTGCCTACGATCCGGCTCGTATGTCCCTCGTCTACTCCGGTGCCCGAGGCTATGGCGCGCTGTGTCATGGCTTTGGAGGGTTCTATGGGCAACAGCCTTGCTATGCGAGAACCCTTTGGTCCGAAAGCGCTCTCAGGCCGTCCGGGCCTGCGGAACCGGTTGGGATTCCCCAGGTCTTGATAGAAGATGCCAGGAACGATGATCCTGGCATTGCCCGAGAGGTCAAGCCACGGAACTTCTGCCTGCGCGCAGCGCTCTTGCGCGGCCTTTCCCACATAAGGGACGGCTAGGAGCGGGATCACTCGGTGCGGAAAACTGCCTTGGGCCATCCTCAACTGGCGGATGGCGCTAGCGACCGGGCCAAGGGACCCTGACCTCTTCCATTCCAATACAAAGGAATGGCCTCGAATGGAAAAAACGGCATCGTGGTTGCCACCATCGCCTCGGCCGCCCGTGGACTCTGGTCGTAGGTTGCTCAGGTAGGGCCGGGACGATTCGTGTGGTTCCGCATCCGACCGCGACAGATCAGTTCTTCCAGAAGTCCCGTTGGATCACGGAGGCCTCTTCGATGAGGTGGGGTCCGCTCACCTCGATGCGGCGCTGGCCGCTGTTGAGGACCTCGCGGCAACCCACCCCTCGCATCGTCGGGTTGAGCGGGTTGGCGCCTGTGTAATCGATGAGGTGGTGTTCGCTCATCCCGTAGACCAACCGGTTGAGTCCACCCCAATACATGGATCCGCTGCACATGGCGCAGGGCTCGCAACTTGTGTACAGGGTGGCGGTGGCGATCTGTTCAGGTGTGAGGTTCTCGACCGCCAGCCTCATCAGGTTGGTCTCGGCATGGTTCAGGGGGCTTTTCCCGGTGATGTCGGAGTTCTCCGCTTCCAGAAGAACGTTGCCGTCCGGGTCGGCAAGCAAGGCGCCGAAGGGCAGGTTCCCGTTGGCCACCGACCTAGCCGACACCTTGATGGCTCGTCGAAGAAGGCGTTCGTCCTGTGCGCTGAGTTCGGGCATCGCACGGATGCTAGCTGCGGGGGCCTGGCAGGAGCCCCTCTCTACGGGCGGTCCCCGGGCGTGGTCCCGAAGTAGCTGTGTTGCACGGCGCTGGCCTCCTCGACCAGATGAGGTCCGCTCACCTCGATGTGACGCTGACCGGTCTCGAGTATGTTCCGGCATCCCACGCCTCTCATGGTGGGGCAGTGCTCGTTGGTCCCGGTGATGTCCAGCAGGTCGTGTTCGGACATCGCGTAGAGCATGCGGTTGATCCCGCCCCAGTACATGGATCCGCTGCACATGGCGCAGGGCTCGCAGCTGGTGTAGAGGGTGGCTCCTGCGATCTGTTCGGGAGTGAGGCTGGCTAGGGCCTCTTCGACGAGGTTCGTCTCGGCGTGTCGGAGGGCGTTCTTCTCGGTGAAGGTCGTGTTCTCGGCTTCGAGGAGCACGTTGCCGTCGGGATCGGCGAGCAGCGCGCCGAAGGCCATATTGCCCTTGGCCGCCGCGCTGGCGGACAACGCGATCGCCCGGCGCAGAAACTGCTCATCCAGGGGGCTCAGTAGCGTTTGGTCGGGCTGCACGATACGGGCGATGCTAGCGCGGCGCAGAGGAGCCAGGCGGCGTTCGCGTTGAAGATACCGGATGGTAGATGGGCTAGACCTCCTGAGCCTTTGAGGTCGCGGATGGCGAGTTCGCACACCGCGTGGCTGCGGTGGTACCGGTCAGCTTCGACCAGCCGACGGCTGGTGTCGGTGTCGTCTTCTCCGGTGTGGGTGTGGGGGTCGTTTCCTCGGGTGTGGGGTTGGTGGTGTCGGTCGGTGTCGGTTGCTGACGCGTCGAGGTTGGTGACGAACGCGTGGTGCCGCCAATTGGGCCAGAGTTCTGCTTGGGATCCGACGAGGCGGGTGCGGCGCACTACGAGGCGAACCGTGCGCCGCTGTGACCGTTTCTTTTGGGTTGGTCATCTCCAGTACGGTTTCCGCGACTTGTGCTTCGCCGCCTTCGGGGTAGTCGATAGCCGTCCAGGCTTCTTTGTCGATCGCGGCGATCACCGCTTTGACGTTGGCGTTCAGCTTGGCGGTGATCGACCAGCCCACTCTCAGTTGGTCCAAGCCCCCCCAGCATGGTGTAGGACCAGAACCCAGAATCGGCGCGCACGTTGATCGGGCCTGCGGCTCCGGCCCGCCGAGCACGCCGTATGGTTTCCTTAGCGAAATGCACCACACCCCCGCTGTGATGCCCCTTCCCGCAGCCGGGCACCGACCACCTCCCCGGTGTCCGCCCGGAACGCCAACTGAACAACTCCACTCACAGGAAGTGCCTCCCAACTCTGGCCCAAAACTGCTATCGCTAACAGTTATTAGCCCAGATCAGAGGCACGTTCCGCGTCTATCCACACCCAACCCCAACACTCTGACCGGTGGATCCAGGCTAGCCAGTCCTCCGCCCGTAGCCACCGTTGCCTACCCATCCTCGCACGCACCTCGGGAAGCAACTCACGTACGGAGTGTCTTGAGTATGTCCTTCATCAGTAGGACAAGATGGAGGGGATCGGTGGGGGATTGGTCGAAGGCGGGAACGAGATGGAGGTAGAATTCCGGGCCTTGGCGGTCTCGGCATGTACGAGCAGTCGTCGGCACCCGATCTCGGCTCCGAGTTGAGCATTCCGGCCGATCACATCCTGTAGCAGCCCTGTGCCGAGCCCCTCAACCTCGTTATGCATCGAAACTCCGAGGCGGGTCAGAAGCGCTACGGGCTGCGGATATCGACCTGCTCCTGTGCGTAGCAGGGTTGGCGCGTCGGCGAGCGTGATGCTCCCCATGCACCACGCGTGGTACGCAACGACCTCCACGTTGTGTGGTCGAGTGACAACCAGGACCTTGGCGGTCCCCACAGTTCCGGCTTGGCGGGCGTGGTGGCGCAACCACGGGGTCTATTCGTCGGATCGGCACACGAACTGGTCGATTTCGTGGTTCGGTTCGAGCAGTCGTGGAGGGAGATACTGCCCCGTCACCTCTTGACGAAGGGCGATGGCCGCTGCATGAACTCCCTCAGTTCAGGAAGGTTTCGGACCGGTCGCTGGTTGATCACCTCCCAGACCCGCTGCGCGTCCGGTCCCAACTTGAACTCGGACCTGTCGGCCTGCACCCGCCGCGCGGCCACTGTCAGGTTCTTCACGACGAAACTGGTGGGGTCTGTACCGGATACGGTAACGGCAAGATCGATTAGCGCCCGTTCCTCAGGCGTTGTACGGACCTCGAGCCGCCGGCTACGCCGCCGTTCGGTACGTGTGGTCATGACCGACCTCCCGACGTGTACGGCCACTGTACGTCCACACACTAGGAGGGTACTGAGCAATCCACCAGCGGCATGCCAACCGCCGGCATAATCCCTGGTCGGCGGACGGCAGGCCCCAGCAATCGTCATTGGTCAGCACCCTCCTAGGAGGATCAAGGCCGGGTGCAGTCAGTCGAACTGCTTGGATTCGGTCGATCCGACCAGCGCCAGTGTGGAGGAGCGGCCACCCGTCGTGATCTGCATCACTTCGTCGAAGTAGCCGGCGCCTACCTCGGCCTGGTGCTTGGTCGCGGTGTACCCCAGCGACTCGGAGGCGATCTCGGTCTCCTGGAGCCGGCTGTAGGCGGCCATGCCGTGGGTGTCGTAGGACCGTGCCAGGTCAAAGGTGTGGTAGTTGAGCAGATGCCATCCGGCCAGGGTGATGAACTGGAATTTGTAGCCCACCTCCGCGATCCGATCCTGGAAGCGGGCAATCTGGCGGTCGCTCAGGTGGTGTCGCCAGTTGAAGGACGGGGAACAGTTGTAGGCCAGTAGCTTGCCGGGGAAGCGTGCATGGATCGCCTCCGCAAAAGCCGTGGCTTCCTCGATATCCGGCTCGGAGGTCTCGAACCACAGCAGGTCGGCGTAGGGAGCGTACGCCAGCGCCCTGGCCGTGGCGGCCCCCATCCCGCCCCGAACTCCGTGGTAACCCTCCGAAGTTCGCTCCCCGGTCAGGAACCGGCTATCGCTCTCATCGGCGTCGCTCATCAACAGCCTCGCATCGCGGGCGTCCGTCCTCGCCATGATGACGGTAGGAACGTCCATCACATCGGCGGCCAGCCGGGCGGCGGTCAGCGTACGGATGAACTGCGAGGTCGGGACGAGAACCTTCCCGCCCATGTGCCCGCACTTCTTCTCGGAGGAGAGCTGATCCTCGAAGTGGACGCCGGCCGCGCCAGACTCGATCATCGCCTTCATGAGCTCGAAGCCGTGGACGGGGCCGCCGAATCCGGCTTCGGCGTCGGCCACGATCGGAGCGAACCAGTCGGTGCCGGTCTCGCCGTTGATGGACGAGATCTGGTCGGCGCGGGTGAGGGCGTTGTTGATGCGCTTGATAGCGCTCGGCACGCTGTTGGAGGGGTAGAGGCTCTGGTCCGGGTAGGTCTGCCCCGACAGATTTGCGTCGGCTGCGACCTGCCAGCCGCTCAGATAGATGGCCTTGAGTCCGGCCCGAACCATCTGGACCGCCTGCGCTCCGGTCAGGGCGCCGAAGGTTCGGACCATGGGCTCGGTCTGCAGCAGGTGCCAGAGGCGCTCGGCGCCGGCCCGGGCAAGGCTGTGCTCGATCCTCAGGCTGCCTCTCAGCCGGAGTACGTCGTGGGGGGTATAGGGGCGCTCGATCCCCATCCACCTCGCCTCCCGGTCCCAACGGGCTTGGAGAGTCGCAGCTCTCCCGAACCTGCTCTGGCCGTTCATCGACATAACTTGCTAACCCCTTCCGGGTACCGATTCCGACTTCGTGTGTCTGCCCGCGCCTTCCTATGCGGGGGCCGTTCGGAGAAGCATGACCGAAGTTACGGGGCAATGCGACATTATCGGGCGATAAACTGTCCCTTTTCTTCTGATCGAACTGATAGGATCAACCTATCGGAAATGGGGAATGGTTGGAACTCAGGCAACTCGAGTCATTCCTGGCGGCGGCCAGGATCGGTAGCTTCCGGGGAGCGGCTCGCGCTTCGTTCGTGAGCCAGCCGTCGCTCAGTGCCCGGATCAGGTCGCTGGAGCGCGAACTCCGTACCCCTCTCTTCCACCGCATGGGGCGAGGCGTCCGCTTGACCGAGGCGGGGGAGGCGTTCCTCCCGTTCGCGGAGCGGGCCCTCGAGTTTCTCGACAAGGGACAGGAGGCCGTTCGCCAAACTCTTGACGCGCAGCATGGCACCATCACGATCGGCTCGGCGCGCACGATCGGCACTTACATGCTTCCCCCGACCCTCGACCGCTTCCAGCGCCGCCACCCTCAGGTCTCGGCGCGGATACGGACGGGCCGGTCCACCGATGTTCTCGCCATGATCGTCGACGGCGTGGTCGATGTCGGCCTGTCGAGGGGTCTGGTTCACTCGGATGTGCACTCCATCTACCTGTACGACGAGGAGATCGTGCTGGTGACCTACCCCGACCACCCCTTCGCGGAGACGAGGTATGCGCGGATCTCGGAGGTGGCACGCCAGCCCCTCATCCTGTACGACCCCAGTTCCACGTACTTCCTGCTCATCAACCAGGCATGTCGCGAGGCTGGAATCGTCCCGAAGATCGAGACGACCCTTGACAGCATCGAAGCCACCAAGCGTATGGTGGCGTTAGGACTCGGCATCTCTTTCCTGCCACTCAGCGCCATCCGAGGCGAGGTCGAGATGGGAAGGCTCACCCCGATCGATATGGCCGAGAAGCACCGCGTATACCTACAGACCCACGTCTTGGTGCGTCGCGCCCAGCACTACAGCCCGCCGGTGCTAGCTTTCCTCGAACTGCTGCGGGAACTCCATGGTTGCGATCTTTCCGGGGTGGTCGGCAAGGCGGTCTGATCAGTTCGCTATGCGGGTCCATGGGCGGATTCTGCGATGTCACGGCCACCAGGTTTCGGGCACATCAAGCCGCATCCGTGCCGTCGGCGATCTGCTTGAGCCAGCGCCGGTATTCAACGGCGACACGATCCGATCCCTTGATCTGTACCTCGGCCGACAGATCCATCGGTAGTTCCTCCGGGCGCTGGGACTGAACGATGGGAAGGTCCTGGCCGATTACGAGCGCGTTGAAGTCCAGCATCTCCTGGTCCGTGTCATCGTCCATCGAGTAGTCGCGGCCCATGAAGGTGAAGCACCTGGATGTCTTGCGGCTGGTCGGGCGCACCGAGAAGAACAGCAGGTACCTCTGATCGAGGGCCGGAATCCACTGGTCGAGCAGGATCGTGTTGGGCATGAACAGGCGGTAGTCGATCTGGACTTCCACCGGTCCGCCATCCGAGTCGAGGTTCTTGTTCTTGCCGGAGTCGGGCGGCTCGGCCATGTGCGGATGCTCGAAGCGTAGTTCGTGACCGACCCGGGCTATACCGTGGTCCGGTACCTCCGGCTGGTTCCGGTCTCCCAGTACCCCGTCGTGTACCCAGGCGAAGTGGGCAAAGTCGACGTAGTTCTCGATTCTCCTGGGCATCGAGCAGTTCCAGTTGTACGAGGGCACTTCGATGATCCTGACCCCCGGATCGTCGCGATATGGAAACTCGGGTAGCGGGTAGCGTGGATTCCCTGACATGCAAACCCATATCAGGCCGGCCGCCTCCGCCGCGGCGTAGCGGGTGAGGCGAGCACGCTTCGGGATCCGGGTACCGAACCGCGAGGGGATCTCGGTACACATGCCGTCGGGCCCGTACTTCCAGCCGTGGTAGGCGCAGCGGAGCGAGTCGTTCTCCACCCAGCCCAGTGACAGAGCCGTACCCCGATGAACGCACAGGTCGCGGAACGCGCGCACCTTGCCAGCGAGGCGGACAAGCACGATGGCCTCATCGAGCAGCGTCGCCGCCAGCGGCTTGTCGTCGCCCAGTTTGGAGGAGTAGGCCACGGGGTGCCAGAAGTCGAACAATCGCTGATAGAGGCGCTCCTCGGCGGTTCTATCGAACCGGATCTCGTCCTCGGTGACGCTGTACTGGTCAGCGGTTGTCATGGGCTCCTCTCCTCAGCATGGTCACGACACCGAAGTCATCGATCCCGACCACGCGTCCCTCCTTTTCTGCCCATTGACAATTCCGAGAGTGTCGGTCGCTCAGTCTTCCGGCGGGCGCTCGGGTCAATCGGTCCGGTCGCTGAAGAGCTTACCGCCGGTGGCCCAGTCGTCGGCGCCGATGTCGTGGAACACGACGGTGACGAGGTCTTTGGGCGATCCCTGGTGATGGTGAACCACGTTGCGGGCGATGCTCTCCGCGACCTCGTCGGCGAGCTTGCGCTTAGCCTCCTGAAGGTCGCCCTTTACCAGGTCGTACATGAAGTGGATGTGCGCAACCGGCATCGAAACCTTCCCATAGATACGGGTCGTTGCCTGAGTATTGAACGATAACCGGTATGGGGATCAGGCGGTTCCCAAAGCCGGGAAGGGAGGCTCCAGAGTGAGCCGATCCGGTCGCTGCTCGGCCGAGTCCAAGGCCGTCTTGACACGGCTGTAAGCGCTCACGATGTAGAGGATTCCGCCGACCGATACAAGGACGGGGGCAGCTGTTGCTAGAGCGGGTCCCGCACCCAAGGCAACCACCACCGTCATGCCCGCCCCACCGATCGCTGCCGCCTTGCCCTTCTTCAGCATGTCCCTCAAGACTTTCCTGCGCGCCTCTTGGAGCGTCATCTCGTCCTTGTAGACGTAGATGAGGTTCTCGCTCACGCTGACCACGCCCTCGAGCGCCATGCCGATGCACCCGGCGACAGCAGCCGTCTGCAGTGCCTCGGTCGCCACGATCCCGGTGGCATCCAGCGCGTTGAGGGCGTTGGCCTTCGCCAGTTCGAGTGGGGTCATGTCGGCTGCCCCTCGAGCCAGATTGTCACGGGCCCTCTCCCAGACGATGTTGGCAGCGTCCATCATCCTTCCGGGAGCGTTGACGACGGCTTCGATGTGACTGGCATGCTTCCCGTCGAGGAAGGCGAGCACCGAGTCCTGCCCGAGATACCTCACCGGGAACGGGCCGCTCGACTCGTAGAAGGCTGCCGCAACGTCGACAGGTCTCCAGGCACCGTGCATACCCGCCATCACGAACTTCGCCTTGAGCGTGGGAGAGAGGTCGTTGAACGATGGAACCGCGTTCTGTAAGTTCAGGAGAGCGCCGCTGGCCGCTGCCGCGGCTGCTAGTGCCCACGCCTCTGCCTTGTCTCCGATTCTCTTCGCACCCGGATCCAGTGGCTTGAAGGGTTCCCTGCACTTCTCCCGGAAGGTCCGGCCCTGTTCGAGGAGCACTGTGGTTGCTGTACCTGTGACGTCTCCGATTTGGGCTGCCGCGTTTCCGGCGAGGTTGCCGGCGTTGCCGATTTGGGTTGCTGCGTTTCCGGCGAGGTCACTGATCGTCGCCTGAGTGGAGGCCGTAATCGCTTGTGCCAGGTCAAGGGCATTGGTGTGAAAGCGCAGGTCGGCCTTCCTGAGTTCACGCACCGTCCCGTTGGTATAGCCATAGGCCACGCGGCTGGTTACACGCACGACGGATGCTGCGCCTTGCGGAGCCTTGGCAACCTTCGCGCCGACGGACTTCAACTGCCGGTACCGGTTCGGCTCACGTGCCTCGGGGCGCGGAGCCTTCGTCACTGGATTGGATTGACATGTGTGGGTGCTCCTCCGTGCTTGTGTCAGTATAACAAGAACGGGGCCTCGTTCTTCCCGTTTCCTGCACTGAGCAGAGGGTTTGGCGTCATTCGGTGACTCCTCCACAGAACTGCCCGCCTACAGCCCGCGCGCCAATCGGGACTGGCCTGGGCGCGCCGAGATGGAGAATCGGTTCGCCGAGCAGACACGTTGGATAGTCGGGACGGCTGTAGCTGTCGGTGCTCTCAAAATCGCGGTCGTCAAGTTCTGAGCCTGACTCCACCGGTGGCGTCCGGTTAGGGAGTCGGGCGGTAGATCGGTGGCGCGAGCCCTTCCCTCACCCGGTCGGTAACTAACGTCGCTTCTATGGAAAACGCGTCGAGTGCCAATGTGCCCGAGCACTGCGATCTGCTGCTGGAGGCGGGCACTCTCGTCACCCTTGATCCCTCCCGTCCTGTCATCGAGTGTGGGTCCGTGGCGATCGTGGGGGAGCGGATCGTCGCCGTCGGTCCCCAGGACGTGGTGTCCGTGTACCGCGCCGACCGGGTGATCTCGTGCCGCGGCCGGTTGGTGATGCCGGGGCTCGTCGACTGTCACAACCATCTCTTCCAGTCGCTCGGACGCACTCTCGGAGAGGGTCTGCCGGGTTGGGAGTGGCTGAGCCGGTTCATGTGGCCTTACGCCGCGGAGATCACGCCGGAGGAGACCAGGGCGGCGGTGTACTTGGGCGCGGTGGAGGCAGCACTGGCGGGAACCACTGCGCTGCTCGACCACCATTACGGGCGCACCGACTACGACACCACCCTGGCCGTGGCGAGTGCGATCGAGGAGGTAGGGCTGAGGGGGGTGGTGGCCAGGGGCATGGCCGGCGGCTATACCCCGCTGGCCGAGCGTCAAGGGTTGCCGGAGAAGGCATTCCCGCTCAGCGACACCGAGGAGTTGTATATCACGGAGGCATGCCTTGAGGCGCAGCCTCCGGGTTCCCGGGTGGCGGTATGGCCCGGGCCGATCAATGCGGTCTACACCGACCAGAGGCTCCTGGTGTCCGCGGTCCGATTGGCCCGGTCGTACGGGACGGGTTGGCATACCCACCTGAGCGCTCCGCAGGGCGATCCCGACGTGTACCGGGAGGCCTACGGGGTCCGCCCCGCGACCTGGTTGCACAACGAGGGTTTGCTGGGTCCCGAGGCTGTCCTGGCGCATGCCACCTGGCTGGACGGAGCGGAGATCGAGGCCATCGGATCGACCCGAACGGCGGTGGTGCACTGCCCGATGTCGAACCAGTACGTGCCCTACGGGGTGATGCCGATGCGGCAACTCTTGGACGCGGGGGCGACGGTTGGCCTCGGTACCGACGGGTCGACGTGCGGTCACCGACAGGACCTCTTCGAGAACATGAAGATGCTGGTGCTGATGCACCGGCTTGCGGATCTCGACCCCGGGGCGTCGTCCGCCGCGGAGGCACTGCGTGTCGCCACTGCGGGTGGGGCGGGCGCGCTTGGCTTGGAAGCCGGTCGACTGGTACCAGGTGCCCTTGCGGACGTGATCGTCCTCGACACGAGCCGCGCACATCTGACCCCCATTCACGATCCGCTTTCCGCCCTGGTCTACGCGGCTCGCGGGAGCGACGTAACGATGAACATCGTCGGCGGGCAGGTGATCGTCGAGGACGGGCTTTGTACCCGGGTCGACCAGGACGAGGTGATGTCCGAAGCCCGTGCCCGTGCCCGCTATCTCCTCGGACGGATCGGACTCGGATAGCAGCCCGGGGTGGTACACATTGAAAGTACTACTTGCAATGTGTACCAGAGACTAGTTAGCCTGTACGTATGATCGAGAGGGAAATCACCGGTCATCTGACCACGCTGTTCCGACAGTACCCCTTCGTGACAGTTACGGGGCCAAGGCAGTCCGGCAAGACAACACTGTGTAGAGCGGCCTTTCCCGATCTGGAATACGCCAATCTGGAGGCCCCTGACGTGAGGGACTTCGCCGAGGCCGACCCTCGGGGCTTTCTCGCGCAGTTCAGCGGGGCTGCTGTCATCGATGAGATACAGTATGTACCGAAGCTCCTGTCGTATCTGCAGGTCCTAGCTGACGAGAGCGGTCGAAGCGGTATGTTTGTACTCACCGGCAGCGAGCAGTTCCGACTCTCCGACTCCATCAGCCAGTCGCTGGCTGGTCGAACAGCGCTGCTGCGTCTGTTGCCGTTCTCCCTATCGGAGCGGAGAAGAACAGGCGCAAGCAACGCGGTAGACGACATCCTCTTCTCAGGCTTCTATCCCCGGATTCATGATCGAGGACTCGACCCGCGCCAGAGCCTCCGTGACTACTTCGAAACCTACGTCGAGCGTGATGTTCGCCGGCTAGGCGAGATACGTAACCTGTCGAGTTTTCGTCTCTTCGTCCGGCTCTGCGCCGGACGGGTCGGCCAGTTGCTCAACCTCAGTTCGCTGGGTTCGGATGCAGGCGTGTCGCACACCACGGCACGAGCATGGTTGACTATTCTGGAAAGGAGCTACATAGCTTTCCAGCTTCGACCATTTAAGGCCAATATCCGTAAGAGGTTGATCAAATCACCGAAACTCTATTTCTATGATGTCGGACTCGCCAGCTATCTAATCGGTATCGAACACGCCGAGCAGATAGCTACTCATCCGCTACGCGGTGCCCTCTTCGAGAATACGGTTGTGGTCGAGGCACTTAAGTACCGTTTCAATCGGAATCTCGACTCCAACCTTTCCTTCTTTCGTGACTCGAAGGGCTTGGAATGTGACCTCTTCTATGTAACCGGTGACGGTATTTATGCTATCGAAGTCAAGTCCGGTTCTACCGTAACGTCGGACTATTCTCGTTCCCTAGATCGCATCACAGACCTTGTTCCAGAGATCTCTTTGAAGGCAGTTGTCTACGGAGGTACAACACGTCAATCGCGGAGCAATTATGAAGTGGTGCCCTTGGCTGATCTAGGTGGGCTACTTCAGCGACTAGACACGGAGCGGGAGATATCGGAGTTTATAGAGAAGCGTAGAGGACCGGCACCGGACAACTTAGATGTCGAGATACTGGATTATGTCTTCTATACATGTATTCGTCCGTTGCTTGATGGACTGGAACCTACGATCTCAAATGTGGCGAACGGCCTATTTCACACCTTTGGACAGACTGGCTATATTATATATCGTCATCAGCAGACTAGTTCTATGGCCCTTCTGGAACCGAGGAACTGGGAGAATACAAAAGAGCGTTACATAATATCACGAGGATTCGAGCTGGATAACGATCAGCAGATCGAAGTGAGGCAGGACTACAGGTTGACTGATTATACGGGCACAGGAAAAACAGGGTTCAGTATAATTCTCTCTATAAAGTGGGAGTTCAGAGGTGAGGGTTTGTCTCGAACAGTGGCAATCGACGAGACACCGATCCCCGATCTCGATCTCAGTGTGGACTATTCCGAAGTGGAATCCCGCAGTCTGGATGTAGATCGAACAGACGCCATGATCGCCATGCATATCGTGAGGCGAATCGATGCCCTATCCGGCGGGTCGTGAAGCCTTGGTCGAGTCCGCTGTCTTCAGGCTCATGGGCTTGCCCTGTGGCGCTAGGGCTCAACACCCCGGGTCGTTGAGCGCCTGCTGTCGCCTCAAGACAAGCCTTTTCGCGCGGTAGCATCGGGCCATGAGTGATGCGGCCGCAGCCGGCAAGGAGACCCGAGCGGTAGACGGGGAGGTGGTGGCCGCGACCCTGGGCGCCGCGCTCCGGAGACTTCGCAAGGCGCAACGTCTGACTCTCCAGCAACTGGCCTCTCGCTGCGGTTTATCCCAGCCGTTTCTCAGCCAGCTCGAGAACGGGAAGGCCATGCCCAGCCTCATGGCTCTGCACAACGTTGCCCAGGCTCTGAAGACCACAGCCCACGACCTGCTCCAGCCTCAGGGACGGTTGGACATCAGCCTGGTCCGTCACGGCGAGGGAGATACCTACCAACTGGTGGAAGGGGCGTCGGTCCGGTTCCTGACCCGGGGAGGCTCGCACCTCATGGAGCCGAACGAGGTGGAGTTCCAACCCGGTGCCGGCACCGTGAACGCCGGGCATGAAGGCGAGGAGGTGATTTACGTCCTGGAGGGCCGCATGAGGGTGGAACTCGAAGGCTCGGAACCGGTCGAGTTGGCCCGCGGTGATGTCTATACGTACCCGGCCACGACTCCGCACACCATGACGGCGGCCGGTCAGGCCGGCTGCCGTTTTCTGGTGGTCACCTCTCCGCCTTCCTTCTAGGAGGGTGCTGACCAATGACGATTGCTCGGGCCTGCCGCCCGCCGACCAGGGATTATGCCGGCGGTTGGCAGGCCGCTGGTGGATTGCTCAGCACCCTCCTAGACGCCTGAGGGCCGGCGGTAAGCCGTACACTCACCGCCCGCCCTGGTAGTTCGTCGTGCTCAGCCGATCATGAAGCCGGACGCGTGAACGATGGCGCCATTGTGAATCAGCGCCTGGCCCACTGTCCTCCGGTCGTTCACGTGCAACTCGGTGCCGAGGCCGACTCCGCGGTTTCCTGCTGCCGATGCGTTGGCGAAGCGCCTGATCCTGTGCAGGGCCAAGGTTGCGGACGGATGTCCGTTGGCGGTCGGCCGCTCCATCAGGTGGGAGCGGACCAACCCTTCCCAATGGGAGACAAGGAGGCCGCGATTGCCGAATACCTCGACCGCCACCACGCGCCTACCGTGCGTGACCGCCACACCACACTGGCCCGGAAGTGGCCCCCGCCTCGCCAGGCGTTCGATAGCGGCGGTGCGTTGCCGGTTGCGGCGAACGAACCCGTCGGCGTCGCGCGCAGCCCGGGTCCGGGAGTTGACCCCCAGATGGGCGAGTTCCCGGTCGATGGCGCTCCAGACGGCTGCCTGGTCACTCCGGCGAGACCCTTCCCGGCGGATGGAATCGGCAACGGACGCGTTCTTCGCCCGCCGGGTCCGCCTGGGTGCGAACGCCCGCCCGCGGTCGAATCCACGACGGTTTCCCCACCTGCCCTGCTCTAGGCACGACACAGGTATTTCCAGGTGGGTGGACGGACCCACCAGGACGCTCGTGTTGAGCACCCGGTCCTGGAGGCCACCTACGAGTTGTTCGCCCTCCGGGATCAGGACAGGGAGGTTCGAAGGGTTCGTGACTTCCAGGAACGGAACCGTTGAAGCAGGTAATTCCTCGATCACCAGGCCCGAGTTAGGTCCAGTCGCGATCTCCCGGAGGTCGTTTCCGTGCAGGTACACGGGGAACAGGGAGATCCCGAGCCGGGTGATGGGTCGGCCGACCGCCGCCCGCTCCAGGTTCGGGATACTCCGGCGCGGCTTTGGAACCCCGGCCCGCCTGCCTCGCTTGCGCATCACGGCCTCCGCCTCACGGGTCCCGCCAAAGAAGGTTCCGGAGTCTCTCGTCCGTTCGATCCTGGTCTTTCCCCGGTACTCCTTGGTTGCTCGTGAGATCGATTGGAACGCTGCTGCAGTGCCCGCCTCGGTGGCGTCGAAGTTGGAGATGCTCTCTTGGGAGACTCCGATGTTTCCCGCCTCCAGGTAGCTGTCCTGGTTGGCGCCCATGAACACGAACTCCCAACCTACTTCCTGACGTTTGCCGATCAACTCCGCCACCCTTGCCCGGCTGTACCTGCTGGAGGCGTTCTCGAGCCCGTCGCTGAAGACCACCACCAACTGGTCCTCTGCGGGTTGGCCGTCCCGGGATCTGGCTTCTATGCGCTGGTCGGCGCGTTCTATGAGTTTGCCGATGGCATCCAGCAGGGGGGTCATCCCTCGTGGGTTGTATGTCTCGGTGGTGAGTGGCGGCACCTCTTCGATCCGCGCCGCATCTTGGATGATCTCGAACGGGGCTTGGCTGTCGAACTGTACGAGGGTGAGGTGCGCGCGTCCGGGTTCCTGGGCTTGGTCGGCAACGAACGTGTTGAATCCTCCGATCACATCCTCGGTCAGAGCGCTCATCGATCCCGATCGGTCGAGAAGGAACCAGAGCTTGGTCGGCTCGGTAACGGTCGCGTCAGTCAAAGTGTCTCCTTCGGTCAGGGGTGGCTTCGGGTGCGCAAACGGCCCCGTATCTGGTACAACGCCATTCTGCACAAGTTTATTCCGTTATGACAATAACTATTTAATGTCCGATTGGCAAAAACTGTCGCGCCCGGGTTCTTATCCTTTCAACACAAACTTGGTATCATTGTAAAGATGGGGTGTGACACGAAGGCTCCCGACGGATACGATCCGCGGGCGTACCCGCCGGTCGCGGTCACCGTCGATGTGGTCACCTTCACCATCGTCGGCGACCAGCTGCAGATCCTCCTGGTCCGCCGCGGGCAGGATCCGTATCGAGGGCGCTGGGCGTTGCCGGGCGGCTTCGTGCGCGACGACGAGGGTCTTGAGGCGGCCGCCTTGCGCGAACTCCAGGAGGAGACCGGGGTCATCGCCCAGCCGTGCTATCTCGAGCAGCTCGGCACGTACGGCAAGCCAGACCGCGACCCGCGGATGCGGGTGGTCACGGTCGCCTACTGGGCCATCCTCGCTAACCTCCCCAAACCCCGCGGTGGTGGAGACGCGGCCGACGCCGGGCTCTTCCCGGTTGTGATGGTCGAAGCCGATGCGCTCGAGTTGGCTTTCGATCACCGCAAGATCATCGAGGAGGCGGTGGAGCGGGTGCGCTCAAAGCTCGAGTACACCACCCTCGCCGCCCGGTTCTGTCCCCCTGAGTTCACCATCAGCCAGCTGCGGCGGGTCTACGAATTGGTATGGAATGCCCGTATCGAACCGGCCAACTTCCACCGCAAGGTCACCAGCAGTCCTGACTATCTCCGCTCCACCGGCGACCTTACCGATCCGAGCCCGGGGGGAGGACGGCCCGCCGCGATCTACCAGATCGGTGACGCGGACTATGTTTCCTCACCGATCCCGAGGTCTCCGACACCGCGGAAGCGTCGCTCCCCGTAGTCGCTGGTCATCGTAGGTCAACCGGATAACGGTCAGCGGCATCCAGGGCGACGCCTCCGGCCGCAGCTAACCCCTTCTACCACTACCGGGACCAGGCGAAATACGGGATCGCCTGCTGGCGGAGAACCGCCGTGACCGCAGCTTGGTCGCAGTCGAGGTCAAGGCGTCGAGTGCCGTCACCCGTCGTGACGCCCGTCATCCGGAGTGGTTGCGTCACCGGATGGACACCGACGATCGGAGGTGGTTCCCTCGGTTCGACCTCGGCGTGATCCTCTACTCCGGATCTGCGGTCGTCGAGATCAGCGATCGCATAGGCCCACGGCTTGTTCGGGGAGCGGGTGAGCGGCCCGATGTCCTCCCGGGATCTTGCCGGTGCAGCAGTCTGGAAATCACGGGGAATCGGCCTTGGATTTCCCGGTAGAGGAGCTATGTATTTCACGGTAGAATAACTGGGAGATTCACGGGAAAGGTACCTGGTCGTTCAGTTGATTCGACGGCGGCTGGAGGAGATCGCCGTTCGGCGCATGGCCGAGTCCCCGGTGGTGTTGCTCCAAGGTCCGCGCTCGGTCGGCAAGTCCACCCTCCTGCAGATACTGGCCGGGCAGTGCGGCGGTCGCGTAGTCGATCTCGACGATCCAGCGGTTCGGGCGGCGGTAAGCGACGATCCCGGGCTGCTCGTATCGGGACCCGGGCCGGTGTTCATCGACGAGTACCAGCATGTCCCCGTCCTGCTGGACTCGATAAAGGCCGAGTTGAACCGTGACGGATCTCCGGGCCGGTTCGTGCTCGCCGGATCCACCCGGTTCGAATCTCTACCGCTCGCCTCACAGTCGCTGACCGATCGCCTGCACCGGCTGGAGATCCTTCCGCTGTCGCAGGGGGAGATCGGCGGGTCGAGGGAGAATCTGGTCGAGGCGCTGCTGGGCGATCCTGGTGCGACCGTGTCGCCGGGCGTATCGGTGACCACACGGCACCGGTACGCGGAAATCATGGTACGGGGCGGTTTCCCGTTTTCACTGGCGCGCACCGAGGCGGCGCGGGCCCGCTGGTTCGACGACTACCTGGCTCGCTGCGAGCGTGAACTCCTGGGGGAGGGGCGTGTGCGCCGGCCTTCGGCCGGCGATGATCGCCATCAGGCGCTCATGCCGTTGCTGGCGCGCCTGGCGTCGCAGACGGCCCGGGTGCTCGATGCGTCGAGTGCCGGCCGAGCGGTAGGGCTGGCCGCCGGCACCGCATCCGACTACGTGAAGCTGTTCGAAGCCGCTTTCCTGGTGCGGCTACTGCCTGCCTGGGGCACGACCCTGTCCTCGGTCCCCGGGTACGATCCCGAGCCCTTCTCAGGGATATTCAGAGGCCTGGAACCTCTTCTGGCCATGCTGCCTGATTGGCGAAGGAAGCGGCGCTCGGTGACCCGGCACTGTCCCAAGCTCCACTTGGTGGACTCAGGGCTAGCCGCAAGGCTGCTACGTCTCCCGCCCGACGAGTTGTCGTCCCTGGACCTGGTGGCCCTCCATCGGTTCGGGCACTTGCTGAAGACATTCGTCGTCGGCGAGGTGCTCAAGCAGGCATCCTGGATGGAACACCCACCCTATGTCGGCTACTGGCGAACACACGACGGCGGCGTCGAGGTCGACATTGTGGTAGAGGACGCCAGGGATGGCTCAGTGGTCGGTATCGAGGTCAAGCCCGGCTCCAGGATCCGCCGCGACGCCCCGCGTAGCTTGCGGAAACTGCGCGAGGTCCTCGGTTACCGCTTCACTGCCGGGGTGGTGCTGTACACCGGCCCTCGCTGCATTCGTTACAAAGGCGTGGACGCCGGCATCATCGCCCTGCCGATAGATCGCCTGTGGGCCGGCGCCACTCCCTGATAGTCAACCCGCGTCATCCGGCTTCTGACGTCCCTCCCGCGCATGCGGGGGCGACAGGTCGATGCGGAGTTGCGAGAGCCAGCGATCCCGTTGGTCGGAGCTGATGCGATCGCCCAGGAATTCGACCAGTTCCTCCTGCCGGGGCTGTCCGAAGGCCAGGCGATAGACGGCGAGGGACTTTCGTAGCCGCGGAAGTCTCGCAGACTCACGACTGAACGGCAGCATGGGAACGAGGCGATCGATCGTGGCTCGGCCTTGATGGAACACCCAGTAGGGCACCATCTCCCCGTCGTCAGGATCCCTACCGGCTGCTGCCCGTTCAAAGAGCGTCTCCCATGGGTCACCCTCCGGACGCCCTTCTCTCAGGAGATCGGGTCCGAGCTTCTCAGCGATGTTGCGGCGAACCGCGTGACACTTGTACCTGTGGACACGGCCTTCGCGCTGCTCGAGGTCGACGGGATTGGTAGGAAGGTTCCAATGCACCACCGCATGGCACCACAGGTGGAAGTCCAGTCCCTCCTGACCGACCGAGGTCGACGCCAGCACGAACGGCCAGAACGGCGAGTTGAACGAGACCGAAACGGCGCCTACCCGAGCCTGGCCGCCCTCGTCGAGCACCTGATCGCCGAAGGCTACCGCGAAGCGGGAGCGCATGCGGTGAGCCTCCAGATCGATGCCGTCGTCGTGCTCGGTGCGGCGAGGAATGTCCACGCGTAACGCAGCGGTGCGGAGCCTCAGCGCCTCGCTGATCGTCAGAGCGATACGGTTGGCAGCCTTGGCTCGTTGCTCGGTAGCGTCAAGGCT
>JAPOQZ010000209.1 GCA_026710435.1 bacterium
CCACGGTCCGCTCGACGTCGGAAACGAACCGCCGGTGTATGCGGCTATCTACCATTGTGCAACGAGCCTGTGACAGATACGACCCTCTGGTAACGGTGGCCGGTTCGGGTTCGGCTCGTCAAGCCGAGAACGCAAGCGCAACAGAGATACAGGACACTAGGAGGGTGCTGAACAATGACGATTGCTCGGGCCTGCCGCCCGCCGACCCAGGAATAATGCCGGCGGTTGGCAGGCCGCTGGTGGATTGTTCAGCACCGTCCTAGGAGATCCGGAGGAGGATGATGCCGGCGATGGTGATGAGGTTGATGCGGGTGGAGTCGCGGATGGCGTTCCACTTCTCCGACTGCCAGCTGACATACCACTCGGCTCCCACCACCTGGATGATGAGGAACCACACCACCAACGCCATGATGAAAGTCAGGTAGCCGAACAGCTTGGCGGACTCCCACACTTCGCCGGTGGCCGTGAGGTTGGTGGCCAAGAAGTAGCTTCCCACCAGTCCGAGCACGGTGACCGCCAACTCGCACAGGAGGATGGCGACGAAGGCGACCCGGTGGAGCACCGGAGACCTGACCTCGCGCCACTGCGTGCCGCGGTCCATGTTGGTGGTGTCCATGGTCATGATGTGCTCGACGAACCGCAGGTTCGCTCCCGGGGCGGTGATGTTGTTCACGCACACGATGAGGCCCATGACGGCGGTGCCCAGCACGAGCATCAGCGGGATCAGCCGGAATACGAACTCGGTGGCGGTGATAGCGGTTTCCATCAGTTCCTCTCCTGGCAGACGGACGTGGATCGCGGCCTATCCGGAGGCGATGTCGACGACCTGCAGGACGCCGAGGTCGCCACGGTGCCGACCATCATCCGGGGAGCCGGCGGGCCATCATCTTCTTCACGACCCCGCCGATCGTCGCCTGGAATACCTCCAGTGCTATCTCTGCGAGTCGCGGCGAGCAGTCCGCGGTGGCGAAGGTCTGAGGCTCGGCCAGGCGGGCCCAGTGCGCCGCCAGCGTGTTGGGTCCGGTCATGCCTCCCTTCCCCAGGTCGGAGGCGACGAACAGTGTGTTGGTGACCCCGGAGTTGATGATGCGGATCGTGCACATTTCGCAGGGTTCCAGCGAGCTGACCAGCGTGTGACCCCGGAGATCGGCCTCGTTGCCGTGCTCGTTCTCGTACCGTGTCAGGAGAACCATCTCGGCATGGAAGTCGCTCCTGAACCGCGGAACGAACATCCGGTTGCGCTCGCTGAGGATCACTTCACCGTCCGGGTCGACGATCAGGGCTCCGATCGCTGCGTTGCCCTCCAGTCCACCTTCGATAGCTTGTCCGATCGCAATCCGGCTGTAGCGATCATGGGGTTCACGGTCGCGGTGGCCGCCGACCTCGGCGCGCAACGCCATCAACTGCGTGCGGACATCCGCTGCGATAGGCTCGGCTCGGTTCATCGACGCCTCCTGCTGCTGCCTGTTTCTAACCGTGATCGTAGGTGGACGCAAACGGCCGATCGCTGCCTCGTGTAGGTCTCGTGCTTCCCTAGGGGGGTGCTGAGCAATCCACCAGCGGCCTGCCAACCGTCGGCAAAATGCCTGGGCTGGCGGGCGGCAGGCCCGAGCAATCGTCATTGTTCAGCACCGTCCTAAGCATGTCCGATTGGTCCGGGCAACACCTCAAGATAAGACTATCTTTCGGGAGAAAGGGCCAGATTCGCGTTTATTGGAGAAAGATATTGCTATCTTTGCGAACGGGCCCGGCTGTTATCCCGTAGCTTGGCGCCACGGCTGGTGGCTGGTGGCTGGGTGAGGCTTATACCACGCTACGGAATGTCACTATCGGATACTTCGACTGCCCAGTGCCCAGTGCCCGCTGGGTCAGAATCTATGAGGCGGCGAAAACGGTGATAGCGGTTGGCTTGAGTCGGCTGACCTGGCATCCGGCATCGACCGTCGAGCCAAACGGGAGGGTTCTCAGCACCCTCCCAGGACGATGGGTCAGGGGGGGTGATACCGCCTAGCCCGTGTGCGGCCTTCGTCCTTTAATTCAGAAAGATATTGCTATCTTTCTCGAGAATGCGAGGGAATCCCGGGCAGAGGAGTTACGTCGAGTAGGCGGAACGCAGCGAGGATCGCCGGTGGAAGGCAGGGCACAACGATTCACTTCGCAGGCAGACCACTTAGTAGGCTCGGACGTCGGCGATCCTGCCATTGCGGAAGGTGTAGATGTAGACCTCCTGGGCATCGAGCGGCTCTCCGACCGACCTTCCGGCAAACGGTCGCCTGGCTGTTCCGCGGGCTATCACCTCCAAGGCGATGACTTCCCCCTCCCCGTACATGCCGACGATGTCGTTGCAGAAGCCATCGAGGGCGTCGAAGGCGTCTTCGATCCACTTGCCCACTGCTCGGGCACCCTTGAGGCGGCGCCCGAAGCGAATGATGTCCACCTCAACGTCGTCCGTGTAGTAGGAAGCGAAACGGTCGATGTCGCCTTCGTTGAGTGCGGCGACCATGTTCTCCACCACGGCCCGGTTGCCGGTCGCCTCCGAGGTGCTCACGCGATCGGCTCCATGTCGAACGCCTCGAGATGGTGGGCGGGCAGGAGTTGCGTGCCCGCCTCGTCGCGTATGCGCACGATGCTGTTGTAGGCGTCGAACAGATCGGTGTGGCCTCCGGGAGGGATCACCTCGTACTTGGCGGTCTTGAGTATCTCGGGGTCGGGGAAGTAGTTTTCCCAGATCGTGCAGAGGCCGGCGATAACGTAGCGACCCTGCGGGGTATCCACTGAGATCGATTGGCCTCCCGGGGTGTGGCCCGGGGTGAACAGCACGTCCAGTCCCGGAACCAGTTGCTGGTCGCCTTCGGTGAGTTCGAGTCCCCGTATCGCCATCTCGTCGTAGCGATAGTCCGGAGCGAACCCGGAGGCGATGAACGGATGGGGTGGGAGCGCGTCCCACTCCTTGCGCTGCACGATGACCCTGGTCTTCGGGAACAGGGGCAGGTTCATGCAGTGGTCCCAATCGAGGTGGGTGAGGACGATGAAGTCGATGTCACCGGCGTCGAGGCCGCGGTCGGCCAGCAACTGGTCGAGAGGACGGATGTTGATCACGTCAGCGAACTCCTCGCCGGCGTGGCGTAGTTTGGTCTCTCCGGGGGGCTTGATATGGCCTGAGTATTCCTCGGCGCTGCACCCCACGTCGACGAGGACGTTGAGACCACGTTGGGTGTCCTGGATCAGCCAGGACACGTACGGTAGGTCGATCTTCTCCCCGAAGTTGTGCAGGAACGTGAACCGGGACTTCTCTCGCTGGGGACCGTAGGCCATGACCAGGGGCGTGATGGTGAACGGCATGCTTATCTCACCTCCCGCGGGGGGACTCGGGCGTTGTACGTGTATGCGGGGGTCAGCGGTCTCAGCGCCCATTCTCGATAGAAGTCGAGCACGTAGGGTTCCACGTCGGAAGCCAATTGTGCCTCGCTACGACCCTGCTCAGTCGACACCCAGAGCCTCTCCCTACCGGCCTCGGCGAAGTCCACTAGGACCCGCTCCTCGTCAACAGTGGTGAAACGCCCTTCGTCGAGCACGATCCGCCCTGCGATCATCACCGTTTCCAGGTCGGCTCCGGTCGCCCGGTCGAGGAGCACATCGAGAATCGGAGTCGATCCGTACTTCGGCGGAGGCCACAGGAGGCGCTGCTTATCGACGACCAGCAGATCAGCCTCTTTCCCGACATCCAGTGACCCGAGTGCCGCCTCCTGGCGGATAGCTCGGGCGCCGCTCGAGGCAGCACGGCGCAGTACCTCAAGCGAGTCCAAGCGCCCGATCTCCAGCTCCGCGGGCATGCGCTGAAGGTACAGGGCCAGACGCAGTTCCTGGAAGAAGTCCTCGACGTCGGAGAAGGAGATCGAGTCGGTCCCGAACGCCAGCGCAGCTCCCGAGTCGAGGATGTCGCGGGCCCGGGCGATGCCGGTGCTGAGGCGCAGGTTGGAACCCGGGTTGTTGACCGCAACCGCACCGGTATCGGCCAGGATCCGGATGTCCTCATCGGTCGCCCACACGAAGTGGGCACAGCTCACGTCGGGTCCGAGGACGCCGATGTCGGCCAGCCTCCGCATGGCGGTCTTGCCGTAGGTCTCGAGGTTGAACAGCATCTCGGACCGGGTCTCGAGAAGATGGGTCGTGATGCCCGTGTCGTACTCGTCGGCCAAGCGGCGATTCAGCTTGTAGAGATCGTCGGAGCATGCAGGCGTCCAGTCGGGGGCCAGGATGACGCGGAGGCGTCCGTCGTGACCGTCCCACTCGGCGTGGACCCGGCGGTAGGAGGCGACCACGTCGTCTGTGGGCCAGGCGTATCCCATCGTCGACTCCCGCACCTGGCGGGCCAGATCGGCGGGCAGCGACGCCAGAAAGTCCTCGTCCGGGGCATGGACGTAGATGTTCTGATCGCGGGTCACCATGCCGAGAGCGACCCGCATCCCGATCGTTCGGTAGGCGTCCAGGATCGGGGGATTCCCGAAGTCGGCAAGGGAGGGGTTGCCATAGTTGAAATCGACCGCGCCGGTCTGGCCGCCCCGGATGGCCCGCATGAGCCCGACCAGGATGATCGTCCTGATGTCCTCGTCGCTTTGGGCACGACGGAAGATTCGGGTGTTCATCCGCTCGAAGACGTACTGGAACAGGCCGGGCGAACCGGCCCCCATCGAATGGAAGTGCCCGTTGATGAAGCCGGGCATGACGAGGTGCTGGGGCGAGCCGACCACCCGGTCGAACGGACCCCGTTCCTCGAGTTCCTCGCGGCGCCCCAGCGCGGTGACCTGGCGGTCCTCGACGATCAGTGCGCCGTCGTCGACGATGTCCCGGCCACCGCCGGCAAGCGCAACGACCGGATCCCCGACTACGAGCAGGCGGCTCACGGGCTGCGCCAACCTAGGAGGGTGCTGAGCAATCCACCAGCGGCCTGCCAACCGCCGGCAAAATGCCTGGGCCGGTGGGCGGCAGGCCCCCAGCAATCGTCATTGTTCAGCACCGTCCTAGTGTCCTGTATCTCTGTTTCGCTTGCGTTCCGGGCTTGATGAGCCGAACCGGAACCGACCAACGCTACGAGCGGGCTGTATCTGTCACAGGCTCGTTGCACAATGGTAGACAGCCGTATACACCGGCGGTTCGTTTCCGACGTCGAGCGGACCGTGGCAGGGTTCATACTGTCCGGAACCGGCCCGCACAG
>JAPOQZ010000214.1 GCA_026710435.1 bacterium
CCACCGCAGCTCCGACCAGCCCCCCGACCCCACGCCTCCCCGCCTCCCGCCTCCCCTGGATCACCAGTTCCAGAAGAAAACCCACCTCCTCTCCACCACACCACCTTCGTCGCACCCCCACCCTCCATCCCCGACCTTGCGGCCACCGAACCGCCGCACACCCGGGATCCCGCTCCGAGGCGGACGGCGAACCCGCACGATCTCCCAGGTCAAGAACCCCGCAATAAACCCAGGATCGTCCGCCAGCCTGCGTCCCTGTAGACACCTGCTTCACCCGGCTGGGGGAGCCGCCCCGGAACCCCCGCCTCCGGCCCCCTTCCCGGATGCCCACCTGGCTTTCTAGCCTCTCCGAGCCTGTCCAGGCCGCCGCCGTGGGGTCGGAGGCACTAGAGGACCCCCGGTTGCGGGGCCGAAAGGGGTGGGGGACAGCCGGTAGCGGCCGGCGGGATGCAGTTTGTGGGACCGTCTAGGGCGGTCGACTAGGCGGCGACAGCCGTAAACGGGGGTGGGTACCTCTGTCACCGGGCAGCGCCGGGGTGGTTGGGGACCAGCTTCTGGGTGTTGCTGCCGGCGGGGTAAAACCCCAGGTCAGGGGCCGGAGTACGCGGCAGAGTACGCGGGGGAGTACGCGTCGGAGTACGCGGGGCCGGTCACCGTTGGTTTGGTGAAGACGGGCCTAACGTCTCGGGGTGGCGGGTTGTCCCTGGGGGCTGGGCCTTGTCGGCGGGGGGCCGTGCAATGTTGTCGTGTCCGGCGGTGTCGTGTCTCGCTGCGCCGTCGGCCTAGGTTGGGCCCGGCGGGGTGTGACTCGTGGAGTGCCAGCCTTTGCCTCGATTGGTAACCGTCGGGGGGACCGAGGGTGGTGTAGCCGACGTGGGCGAGAGGAAGGGGCCATGGAGGACTTAGCCCGGCGGTGCTGGAGCCGGCGCGGGGTTCTCCCAGGTCAGGGACCGGAGTACGCGTCGGAGTACGCGGCGGTTGGGTGGGAACCCTGGCGTTGCTTCACCGCGGTGGGAGGGCATTGTGCCATAGCACTCTGCCCGTTCCACGCCGATAGGGACACCCTGTCGTTGTCGGTCAGCTGTTGGCAAGGGTGTCTGGCTTTGTTGCGGTTGCGGTCTCGGGGGGCGACGCCATCGATCTTGTGCAGCAGTCGCGGGGAGTCGGGTTCGGGGAGTCGTTGGATATTCTGGCCCGCCGGGCCGGTGTGGATCTGGGGCGGTTGTCGGTTCGGTGGACCAGGCTGCAGCGGCTCGACACGATACGCTGGCAGACGTCTGGGTTCTGCCACGAGCTGCTCCGAAGCGACCCGTCGGCGGCCAGTGCCCTGGCGGACCTGTGTCGGGTGCACGGCTACCAGAGTGAGATCCTAAAGGGGGTCCACCACTTCTTCTGGTTCATCTGGGAGGGTGTGGTGGTCGCTCCCGCAGCCAGGAACCACCCGTCTCGGCCCCCCAGATACACCGGTACCCCCTCTCGGGATACCCCGGTCCCCCGGGGAGGTATCTCAGTCCCTACGCCCGGGAACTGGACGCATCCCGCAGGCACCGATCGAATCCTCCTAGCCCCCCGGATCCCGACCCCCAGACATACGAACCCGGCCGAGAGGGCCGACGAGGGGTCATGCTGTGTACCAGCGCCACCTCAGCCGAGCCCTGAGGCTCGCAGGACAGCGACAGAACCGCAGCCGTGTCCGCCAAACAGGAATCTAGGCGATGATGCGGTTGCTGTCGTGCGCCCCGGTTGATCTCCACCTCGCCGCGAAGCCCGGAGGGCGTCAGGCTGGAACTGCTCAGAGCCATGCTCACCACGGTCCCCGACGCGGATCACCTCAACCGCGGAAGCTGCGGCCCACCAGCCGGAACTCGACCACCCGGAGTAACCCCCGAGGTTCGAAAGCACTTGAAAGCGGCTGCCGCAGCCGCCATTCCTGGGTTCGGTGATCGCCACCGCCCCGGCACAGATCCCTCACCAGGCTAGGAACTGCTGTCAGGAGAGGACACGGCAGGGCCGCTCTCGACCAAAGTCCGCTGACCGTCATCCCGGACCCGTAATAGACCTGATCAACGGTCCCAGACCGTTCCCCGACCCGACGCCGGCGGGTGACTCGAAACCCCAGGTCAAAGAAAAGCGTGCGCGGAATCGTGCGCGCACGTGCGCGGACCCCGGCTAGGTTCAGCAAACATCGGCTGGTTCCTGCACCACAGCCATTACCGGAATGGAGGAACCACAAGAAAGATGATCAGCGGCGGATAGGCAAGAACCACAGAACGATCACGAAAAGGACGCCGCTTCGGGGGCACGCATCCGCAGGCTGAGCGTTCGCCAATCCAGCAGGTACAGCACATCGCCGCCCGGTCCCTCCGCATGCTGGCAATACTCGCAGGTCTCGAAGCGGACCTGAAGACAGCCAGCAACCTCGCCCGCAGCCGGGGACCAACCCTCCAGCAGATCGGCGACAGAGTCGGTGTATCCCCCCAATCCGTGCACCGCTGCTGGGTATCCCACTAGCCCGGGCTGTCTGTCAACGTAGAGTGAAGACTGACCACTTCTACCGGTCGAAGACTCTGTGCAGTGGTTCCGCTGTCTTCGACGACCCCTGGGGACGTCGGTTCCGAGAGGTGCCCAGGGTTGCAGCCCTGCTCCGGAAGTCGGGTGACCATTGACCTCGCTCAGTCCGGACTCCTGAGGGTCAGAATAGCCCAGCACTGGCCGCGTAGTTCTAGCGCGTACCCATGCGAGGTCGCAACGTCAACCGGCCAGGTGATGGTAGAGGCTAGAGACGCTATCGGCCGTCGTCGATGGGCGTTCTGACCGAGGCTCCGGGGGGTGGCCCGTCCGGATGCGGTACCGGGTGGTTCCGCTGTCAGTCCACGGTTTCGCCTTGGGAGGGCCTATACATTCGAGTTAGTAGCTGTAGCTTTGCATGTCTTGGAGGGTGTGGATGATGTTTGCTAGCCATTCTGTGGTACCGGTGAGGTAGTTGAACATTGCACTGAGGGTGTGGTTGAGGTCTCGGGTGTTGATCTGGTTGGGGACTATCCCATCTTCGGCATCGAACGACGGACGGTCGTTTTGGTCGGTGGGATAGCGAAAGGTGAACGACCCCGGGTCTACAGTATTGAGCGCTTTGATGAGCTCTTCGAATGCTCCGGTTGCCTCTTCGTCTAGGGCTTCGGGATCGTGGACAGATGCGGCTTCGGCGAGTAAACCCTTGGCCATCTGCCATAGAGGGGTCAACTCGTGACGCTTTGGGTACGGTCCGTCACGGTTTAGGAGCCGGTTCCCGAGCCGTATGGTCTCTTTGAGTCCGAGTTCGATCGCTTGACGCGCGTTGAACAGGATCGGGTAGATCAACAGGTCCTGGTCTTTGCCCGACGCGGTGTGGGCCATCAGCAACTCGGCTGCAAGTTGGTAGCCACTTTGGTATAAGACCCAGTCAGGTTGATACGGCATACACGCGTTGGCACGCCAATCGTGCGGGTTGGTCGTCTCGAACAGGCTCATCCCCGGCTTCGGCCAGGCGTACTCGTCGTCCATGCTTTGTGTTCCTCTCCGGGTTGGGGGTTATGGAACCCTACTGCCGCCGCATGAACGGGCCGGCGCGTGGCAAGCGCCTGTCCGTTTCCGGGTGACCAGCTCGAACGGACCTAATCTTACGATCAGGCGAGCAAGAAAGACGCTGCTGTGGCAACTGCTACGGGTCGGCCCTCAGGTCGGCTGGGGCGCTGGTGATGGATATCCCAAGAGCCCTCAGGAAACAACTCCAAGACGGGCTTGAGAAGGCGATGACCCCCACCCGAGCCGAGATAATACGAGCAAAGACACTGATCGTGGACTGTCTCGGCGTCCGAGCCTCGGTGAGATACGGCGATCTGGTTGAGGTGCTAAACGACGAAGCCGGCATCCCGCGCATGGCCGCCGAAGATGAGCACATCCGGCTGCCATCGGAACACGACCCGGGTTGGGAACCTGACCGTGATGCACCTGTGGTTGCCAGGCAACGGAACCTAAGGGCAGCCCGTATAGCGATCGATGAGCTGGCGCGGCGAGGTGCCGTTGCCGCGAGCAAACCTGGCAAGGCCGCTATTCCCGTCAGGCGGAGGAACGGAGCCGGTACATACGACTTCGGGTTCGATGAGCCCGGCAATGTGGCAGACAGATACGCAGCTTCGGGGCTGTGGGACACGTTCGGCTTAGGTGATGTAGATCTGTTCACCGTAGACCTCGGCGTGCTTGGACTCGACCAGCGTACGCGGCGCTGTCTCGAGGAAGCCCTCGCCGCGTATCGCCACGGCCTCTACCTTGCGGCTGTCAATCTTCTCGGAGCGGTTTCCGAAGGCGCCTGGTATGCGGCAGGAAAACGACTCCGGGAACACGATACACAACTGGCTAAGGCGCTCGACAGCGACCAGACCGCGAAGGTGATCAAACGTGTGTGTGAACTGATGCGCCGAGTCGGGCGTTTAAAGGCAACAGCCGATGAACTCCACGCCTGCGCGGCCTACCTTCGAGACCTCCGCAACTACGGGGTCCACCCTCGGGAGACGATCGACACGCGTAGGGAACCGGTGTTCACCGACGCGGCGACCTTGTGCCTGATCCTCCAAACCCACAGATATCTGGTCCGGTTAGCCGACGCTGTTGCCATACTTACGGCAACAGAGGGCTCCGGGGATTGATACCTTTAGCCTCAGGCCCGAGTTTGGCGGGTTGGAGAGGTTGGTGGGAGTGGTTAGTTTGCTGACCTGGGGTTTCGTGGTGTAGGGCACGGTGTGTGCGGACGCGAACGTGTCGACGTCGGCGCATTGTCGGCTGAAGGAGCGCCTGGGGTGTGGGCGGTGTGGCAACGGCTGGGCCTTGGGGATTGGTTCGCCCAGATCGGCGCCACGCGGGGCGCGAAGGCCCTGGAGCATGCTGTGTTCGCGATGGTGGCCAACCGGCTGGTGGCGCCGTGCTCAAAGCGGCGGCTGGTGGAGTGGACGGCTTCTGATGTGGTCATGCCCGATGGCTGGCCGGCTCCGTCACCCGATCAGTACTACCGGGCTTTGGACGCGGTCGCCGCTACCAAAGACGAGACCGAAACACATCTGTATGCGCGGTTGTGCGACTTGGCGAACCTGGACCTTCGGCTGGTGTGCTACGACATGGCTTCCACGTATTTCGAGGGTTCGACACGGCCGTCGGGGCGTTTCCCTTCCCGGGCGTTCGGGTACTCGCGGGACCATCGCGGCGATCGGCCCCAGATAGTGATCGGCCTGTTGGCACCTCAGACGGGATCCCGATCTCGCATCATGTGTTTCCGGGGGACACCAACGACGCCACCACCCTGGCCGCCGTTCTCGCCGATCTCGCGGAACGGTTCGCGCTGCGCCGGATCTGTGTGGTCGCTGACAGGGGCCTGATCTCGGTAGCCAACGTCGAAGCGGTCACCGACGCCGGGTTCGACCACCTATTGGCCACAAAGCTACGCCGCGACGCCGTCACCGCACAGGCCCTTGCGGCCATCGACGATGATACCGCCTGGGTTGAAATCGCCCAGCGCCGCTGCCGCGCCGCCGATGTGGCGCTCGATGACGGCACCCGCGCGGTTGTGGTCGAATCCGACGCCCGCGCCCGGCGTGACACCGCCCGCACAGCCGAGATCGTCGCCGCCACCGAAGCCAAACTCAGCGCGTTGGAGGACCGCGTCCGTGCCGGGCGGCTCAAAGACCCCGCCAAAATAGGGGCAGCCGCCCAGCGCATCCTCGCCTCCGTTGGCGCCGGCCGGCTCTTCGACACAGACATCGGACCGGGCCGGTTCCTCTACCACTACAACGAAGACGCCCACACATACGAAGAACTCCTCGCCGGCCCCAACGTGATAGCTACCAGCCTCACACCCACCCAAGCCAACACCGCCCAAGTCGTCGGCTACTACCGCCACCTCGCAGCAGACCAAGCACGCTTCCGGGTCGTCGGAGATCACCTACGGCTCCGCCCCGTGCGGCACTGGACCGAACAACGAGTCCGCGGCCACGTCGCTGTCCTGCGTCTACGCCGCCCTAATCGAAACCCTCATCAACCACGCCCTCACCGCTACCCGAGCCCTATGCGACCTCAACCGCATCCGCCGCCACCAACTCAGCGCCAACGGCCGCCGAATCCACCTCACCACCCGGCGCAGGCCCCTACAAACCCGAACACTCACCGCCATCGGAACAGACACCCGCACCTGGGACAACCCCACCATCACCTAACCCCACCACCAGCCCGCCACACCGCCCATGTAGTGGAAACACGCCACCACCAAACCCCCCCGACCAGGCAAAACACAGAATACCCGCCAAACTCGGGTCAGACCAGGGGTGTCGCGTCCATTCCCGAGCAGGGACCCAGACTGGTCTCGCGGACCGGAACCCGCAGCACCGGTGACCACCTATAACGACGAACGGGTTGTCGTGGGCGATGCCAGCACGGCCAAAACAACACGTAGGCCATCACCGCCCAGACGCAGCCAACCCCGAACATCCAGTCCTGCCCGTGGTAAACCAACCCGGACCCACCCGAGGGTACTCGACAACTTACATACTCCAGCACCACGCCTGGCGTGTGGAATATCGCTGATCGACGCCGGGTAGTCTCGGCGGTCGCCATCATCGATCGCCCAATCTGCCGGCGGTGGCACCATCAGAACCCCAACCCCCGAGGCCACAGCACAGCGATGCCAGCCCACCCGCTCATCTAGAGAGGGCTGCATTCGTGCCTCCGTGTTGGCGATCACTGAGATTCACCCAGATCTCCGAACCCGTCCGGGGCCAATGAGGTCAAGATGGTGTTGCTAGGGCCGGACTGGCGTGGGCCGGTGGCCATCATCGACGCGTCGTGCAGCCGGGAGGACGAGTTGGTGCCCCGGAATACATCGGAGAGTAGGCTGCAAGAGCAAGTCAGCGATGTCCCCGTAAACGTGAGGAGGCGCCGGGTGAGGTGGTGTTGCGACAGCCAACAGTGATTCCGTCGGAGCCAGCCAGCCAGCATGATTGAGCGCGAAACTATCAGCTTACCGTTCGAGGTGGACGCCGCGTTGCTCGTTGAATTGGGCGAACGGCTGGTTGCTCGTCGTTCGGTGGCCCTGGCTGAACTCATCAAGAACGCATACGACGCTGACGCGAATCACGTGATCGTGAGCTTTGAGGAGGTGACCGGCTCAAGCGGGTCAATCGTCGTCCTCGACGACGGTTCGGGGATGACCCTAGATGCCATGAAGCGCGCATGGATGCGAATTGCCACAGACGACGCCAAGGTGAGGGAGCGGTCGGCAAGGTTTGGTCGACGGAGGACGGGGGCCAAAGGAGTAGGGCGCTTCGCATGTGGGCGGCTAGCGTCTCGCCTCTCGCTCGAATCGATTTCAAGAGTGTCCGGGTCCTTGGAGCGCGTTACCGCGGAGTTCGACTGGGGAGACTTCAAGCCGGGCCGGGATCTCTCCGACGTGACGACGAGTGTTACGCGGGAGCTTCTTGTTGACGAGCAGCCGATTGGGACGACGCTCCGTCTAAGGCAGTTGACGGATACCTGGACGGCAAGGGACCTTGCCGAGCTTCAGTCGGAGCTGAGCGACTTGATGAACTTCGACGAGGTGGGGGGGTACGTTCGGCGGAGCGGGTACGAAGCCGATCCCGGTTTCGAGGCTGAGATTATCGCGCCCGAGTTCCCAAGGTTCGAGGGGGCCATCGGGGACCCGTTCATGGAAGCGGCCTGGGGGGTGCTGAGGGGTAGCGTGACGAGTCGAGGGGAGCCGAGGTACGAGCTTAAGATCCTCGAGAGCGAAGCCCTGTTGCGGCATGTGCCCGGCGATCGTCTGGTCCCGGATCTAGTTGGGGTGACGTTCACGATCCGGATGATGGTGTACAAAGGAGGTCGTTTCAGGGGAACGGGATACAACCTTGCGGAGGCTCGAGCCCTCGGCAGGGAACGTGGTGGCGTCCGCATCTATTTGGATGGGTTCCAGGTGTTCTCCTATGGTTCGCCCGGAGACGACTGGTTGGGCCTTGATCAAGATCGAGCCAGGCGAATAACCACGCTCGACACGCTCCTCGAGGAGCAGGCCACTGGCCTCGCCCGTCCGATGCTCATGCTCCCTGGAAACATGCAGTTATTCGGGGCCGTGTCGCTTTCCAGGGATCGGAACCCCGGACTAATGGTCAGTATCAGCAGGGAGCGGCTGGTCCAGAACGACACCTACAACCAACTCAAGCGGTTCGTTCGGGGCGGTATCGACTGGATGACAGTCTGTTATGCCAGGGAGCGGGAGAGAACTCGGACGCCACGACGAATAGACACTGAGGAACCGCGAACATCCGCAGACGCTGTACGATCGGTTCGGGAGACCGTCGAGCGCGAGACCGCCATCCCCGAAGACATCAGGCAGATCGTCGCTACTTCGCTTGATGACGCGGAATCCCTGTTGGTCCAAGAGGCCGAGGCTCATGTCTCCGAGCTCTCGATGCTTCGGGTCCTTGGGTCGGCCGGCACTACCGTGATGGTATTCGACCACACGCTTCGCGCGATGGCCGGGCAACTCGACGGGATAGTGGCTAGCCTCGAGTCAACCGCTGACCAGGTGCCACCCGAACACCTCGATGAATTCCGGCAGACACTCGACGATCTCCGGTCTTGGTCGTCGATGGCGACTGGCCAGGGGTCCCTCGTTGGACTGCTCTTAGATCCAGGGGCGCGCACACGGCGGCGGTCGCTCGCCCTCCGACCGCTAGTTGAGTCACTGAGTCGAGGCTTCAGCGGCTACCTCAGCCGGTTCGGCATCAGTCTGGAGAATGATGTTCCCCCCGCGGTAAGAACGCCCCCGCTACACGAGGCCGAAGTTTATGCGGTGCTTCTCAACCTTGTGACTAACTCCTTCAAGGCAGTACGAGAGGGGACAGAACGGCGCGTTCGCGTGAATGCCACGACGACGCCCAACAGGTTCACGCTGGAGGTATCCGACACCGGCGTCGGGATCACGCCAGAAAGCCGAGAGGATGTCTTTCAGCCATTCTTCACAACGAGTCAACCGGACCCCGTCCTGGGCGTAGGGACGGGCCTCGGACTCAAGATAGTGCGCGACCTAGCTCGCGCCTGGGGTGGCGACGCTGAGTTTGTAGACGCAACGGATCCTTGGCGGACCACAATCGAACTCGTTATACCGAATCGGGGTAGGACATGACTCTCAGGGTAGTATTGGTCGACGATGCAGAAACGGACAGAAAGCATCTCCCTCGTCGCATCCAGGATCTCAGCGATGACGAAATCGAGGTCTTCGCACTGCCACCACCTCCGGACCTTGATTTGGAGGAGGTCCTATCAGCAAACGCTGACCTGTTCCTAGTCGACTACGAACTCGATACCCGACAAGTGAGTGGCTCGGTCGCACCCTATATGGGCATGACGTTCGCGGCCCGTTTGAGGGAGGTACGGCCAGCGTACCCGATTGTCTTGCTGACTCGGAGCAACTTGCCAGCATGGACCGCCGCACAGCGAACGGCTAGGGCTGGATCGACCTTCGACGACATCATGTACAAGGACACCGGCCTTGACGCCGACCCTCTCGCCACCTATGCGAAGCTGGTCTCGCTTGCACGTGGCTATCAAAGACTCCGCAAGAGCAGCGGGCGTTCGCTTCCGGCATTGCTGGGATTGCTGCAAACTGACGATGTCGGATGGGAGAAGGCTGAAGAGGCACTACCGCCTCCTGACGACTGGAGGGAGTTCGAGGCCGCCCATTGGATTCGTTCCGTGCTTCTTCGCTATCCGGGAGTGCTCTACACCACCGCTCACGCAGCAACAGCTGTCGGGGTCTCGTTGGATGACTTCAAGCGGGAGCAAGTGCTGGACCTGCTGAGAGATGCTGAGTATCGAGGGCCATTCTGCGAGGAGGGGCCTTACTGGTGGCGTCACAAGCTGTTCGATATCGCGTATCGGCTGTCCGGAACCTCGAACAGTGAACTGGGCTTGAGAGAAAGGTTTCGTCTGGCGTCTGCCAACATGCTGGGGTTCGAACTCGCTCCATCGAAAGATGTCGAGACCGGCGCTGTTCCTGCAGATACCGTCTGTTACCTCTTGGAAGTCCCGGTTCGCATTGAAACCTCGCTTCCCTATCAGCCCGATTCACGCCCTCCAGTGATGGAGAGTGCGCGTATCTCCTTCAAGGCGGTCCGAGAGAGCAACGATGTCGAGGAGATGCATGTTGAGGCCGCAAGCCGAACCCGACTCGATGAGCTTCGGGCATCGGGCTAATGGCACTCAAAGCCAGAGAAGTTGAGCAAAGTTTGGAGACCATCCAGAAGCGCCTCCGCCGTATTCTTGATGACAGGGCTCCAGTGGTGGTCGAGAGGGCTAAGTCGATGCTTCGGGAGTCGAAGCGCCAGTGGGATGAGAGCAGACGGCAGGGTAGGCGGGAGAGGAAGGCAAGGCCTTGGGGGTTCAGCATCCATCCGAGTGATCCGTTGAGGTTCAAGCCTACTCAGGTTGATGGGTTGAGGCTTCGTGTCGACTTGTCCACGAAAGCACGCTGGGACGCTGAGCCGGCCGAAAGGCCTGTTCATCTAGGCGTCGTCCTACGCGTGTGGTGCCTAGACCCCCGCATCTACTTCAGAGAGGAGTGGGATGCATCAGAGCTATCGGACACGATCAACTCCGAAGTCGGCCGTGTAATGCTGCGAGTTCACTTCGATCTCGCAAACCCAAAGCAACCTGGTCCTGAGTACCACGCACAGGTGGGCGGAAAGTCGCGGATGGAGGAACTTCATTGGTTCCCGCAAGCACTAGCCGTGCCACGTCTGCTCCACATGCCAGTCGACCTCACGCTTGCCTCAGAACTGGTCACAGCGACGTTTTACCAACGAGAGTTCGAAAAGATCAGGCGCGAGGACTCATGGAAGGGTTCGAGAAGAGTCTCACAGAGACACCTGCTCGACCGGTATTTCGCGGATGCGTTAGGTGCAGTCCGAGATGATAACAAGAGCGTTCTCGAAACTCTCTGGAATGTGTCTTGGGATGAGTAGCCCGGAGCCAGACGCAGCCACCTCGCCCCTCCCACCACACAAGGGCATGGCGGACACGCCTGATCTCCTGGCGGACGCCTTGGTTCGGGCGGTGGGTACGACGGAGCATGGCTTGTGGCTAGACCCGAGCGCGGGCTCTGGGCGCCTCATCGAGGCCGCGCTTCGAGCTGGTGTTCCCGCCAAGTCGATCTTGGCGATCGATCTACAAGCAAACCTGCCTGCGCTGGACAACCTCGGGGTGGAGAGCCTACTGAGCACTGACTTCTTGCATTGGGCGCAGCGAACCGATCGGAGGTTCGATCGCGTCATTGCCAATCCTCCTTTCGTGCGACTACGAGAGCTCCAAGAGGCGCTGGTACGCCCAGCCCTGGAGACACGACTCGACGGATTGAGCATTCCGCGGACAGCCAATTACTGGGTGGCGTTCCTGATTGCGGGCATGCGGTTGCTGAAACCTGGCGGATCGCTGGCCTACGTTTTGCCGGCTGCCTGGGAGTACGCGAACTACGCTGGCCCACTCAGGAGCATGTGCGAGTCATCTTTCGAGGAACTCGACGTGCACCGTGTTTCCGTGCCAATGTTCGAGACGGTCGCCGACGGTTCCGTCTTGCTCGTGGGACGGGGACTCGGACGACAGCCGCGTCGCAGAGCCCATGTCATCAACCATCCGAAACTGTCAGCCCTGAACCAGGCGGTCTCCGCGTCCGAAGTAGCGCTGACCCCCAAAGAGATGCGCTCAATCGAGCCATGCCTGCCAGAAGGCCAGGTCCAGTTTGGCGAAATCGCTCATATTCGCATCGGTGCTGTAACAGGCCATGCAAGTTACTTCCTGCTCAATGAGGAGCAGCGACTTGCGCTCAATCTCCCGTGCTCCGCCGTATGGCCGGTGCTATCGAAGGCTCACCACATCACTGGCTCACAAATCGGCGAACACGCTTGGACTAAACTCTGGGCAGCCGGAGAGCGTGTGTGGCTCTTTAGCCCTTCAGATGCAGACCTCTCGCACCCATCCGTCCGGGCTTACCTTGACCTACCTGCAGAAGAGGGGGGATGCCGTCGAGAAGCGACGAAGATTAGGCACCGCGATCCTTGGTACCGCGTACCGATCCCCGAGCCCTTCGACGGATTCTTGACGGGTATGTCCATGGCAAGGCCTTGGGTGGCACTCAATCGCAAGCCAGGACTCACGGCCTCGAACACGCTCTACGGCGTGCGGTTCCCCACGATCGCAAGCCCCGATGAGCAGGCCGCGTGGTGCCTGTCGATGCTCTCCTCAACTACGTCAAAATCGAGGGCTCAGTTGGTCCGGCGATACCCGCAGGGCCTACTCAAGCTCGAACCAGGCGATATAGCCCGCCTAGCCGTGCGGCCTCCCAAGAATCCGGAGGGAGCGCTCAGCCTCTACCACCAAGCTGTGGAACTCGTGATGACGGGAAACGCTAAGCATGCTCAAACACTCGCCGACGAGTGGCTGGAGGCGTGAGGTTGGGTGCGAGTACCGCGAATTGATCCAGGGGAAGGTCCGCTAGTTGCCGCGCAGTCTCCTACGTCACAGGCGTGGCCGCAACGCCGACGGTTGCCGCCGATGCGGACTACTTCGGATGAACATCGCGATCGGGTCGGCGATGCTGGCCAGCAGCGACCGAGCAATCCTTCGCCCCGGCGGTAGGGGAGCAAGTCGTGGATCTCCCACTCGCTGACGCACATCGAATGGAGACCCCGCCGCTCGCGCAGCCGGGCCTCGGTCGACCCGGCCCGAGCTAACTTCTTGAGGCTGCGCGATTTCGTGGGTTTTGGGCACTGCTGTTGTCGGTGTGGGAGTCTTGTTGGCGATCACTGAAATTCACTCATACTGAAGGTGCCCTGAACCGCCCCGGTTACCCCGGAGACTCGATTAGTTGGGAGATAATGGAGTCATGGGTAGACCGATCACATATTCACCAGAGGTCCGGGAGCGGGCTGTCCGGTTGGTGTTGGAGCACCGGGGGGAGCATCGTTGGGAGTGGGCGGCGATCTGTTCGATCGCGGAGAAGTTCGGGTGTTCGTCCGTGACGTTGCGCAAGTGGGTGCGTAGAGCTGAGACGGATCAGGGGTTGCGGCCTGGGTTGAGCTC
>JAPOQZ010000136.1 GCA_026710435.1 bacterium
CTAGGGCCTGTTAACACAAGTCTCCACCACATACAGATTGTTGGTTAACAGATAGTAAGGGGCAAACACGATACGAGTCTTGAGGCGATCCTTCCAAACGAGGATCGTAGTCGTTTCTTAACCAATGCATACTATCTTGTGTCTCTTGTAGTGTGAACAGGCCCTAGCTAACTTCCGTCGGCAGCGGTACGGCATCACGGAACCGATCCCGGCAGGCGACCGGGGGTGGGTTCACTGCGGTCGGCGGCCGAGCGGCGCTGGTGCAACTGGTATGCGGTCTGGAGGTTGAGCCATAGCTCCGCGCTGGTGCCGAGGGCTTCGGAGCACGACAGCGCCGTGTCGGGCGTGACCGACTTCTTGGCGTTGAGTATCTCCGATACGGCCTGTACGGGCTGGCCGATGATCTCTGCGAACTCGGTGACGGTCCATCCCCGCTCCTCCAACTCGTCGCGCAGGTACTCGCCGGGGGGGTAGGTCTCTGCGGGTGTGTGGGTCACGATCATTGTGCGTTCTCCCCAGTGGTAGGCGACGATCTTGACGATGTACAGAACCCGCTCCGATCCGTGGTCTTCGATGCGGAGGATCAGTCTACATTGGAGATTGAGGCTGATCGAGTGCAGCCCTGTCCGATCGCTCTTTAGCTTCTCGAAGTACAGGGCCGGCCCGGTAGTTCCGCAGGTCGAGTTCTGACCGGCGGCTACGGCGTTCACGTGTGGCACCAATCGCAGGAGTCGTCGACCCGCCCCCATCCTCCCCCGCAGGTAGGTAGCCCGAACCTAGCTACGATCCAGCGGCGTGCCCCACGAAGGACATCCCAAGACCGTGCAGGCAATCATGGCCGATACCAGCGACGTCTCCTCCAGGACCGGGCAGGCGAGCCTTCCGACGCTCTCTGCGCCGACGATGCGGAGAGCATCGGGGGACTGGTGTTAGGGGTGTCTAGTAGGTGGGTTCGCCTGGGTGCTGTGCTAGCTGTGTTCTTGCTCTTGGCGTGTGGTGAGGATGGTCAGGTCGTCTCCTTCGACGGTCCAAGTGGACCTGTTCCAGACCGGGAGTCAACGGCGGGTGGTGGCACGGCCTCGGCCTCTCCGAGTACGGACCGGGGTGTGGACGGTTCGCTGGGCCGAGTGGATGTTGTTCCGTCTGATGAGCTTGCGTCGCTTCGAGCTATGGCGGTGGACCGTGTCAACCGGAAACGGATCGACCTCGGGCGTGCCCCGTTGGAGATCGGGGATGGTGTGGCCGCCCAGTATGTGGCTGAGCAAGCCCTTGAGGCTCGGCGTCTGGCAGATTACACGCAGGATGGACTACCGCTCGGTGTTGTGTACACAGCGACCGGGGGCCGAGGAGCCATCTCGTCCTCAGCAGGGATCCGTGGCTATTTCGACGCGGCTGAACTCACCCAGTGTCGGTCTGCTCTGGTGATCTGTACGAGAACCGACCCGGAGGCGTACCTGTCGGAGTATGTGGATTCGCGTTTGGCGGAGACGGTTCCTGACGAGCGGGGGAGTCCGCTGTTCTCTGATTGGGAAACTCTGCATGTGGGAGTCGCGTACACAGACTTCACGTTTGTGGTGGTCTTTCAGGTAGAGCACCAGAAGCTGACATATCTGAAGGAACCGTCGGTGTCAGGCGGCATCCTGAGTCTCGAAGTTGTCCCGTACGATGGAATCGAGATCGAAAGTATCGATCTGTACCATTATCCGGTGGCTTCTTCCCCCACAGCCGACCTATCCCGTACCAAGGTACTCTCAATTCACCGACCACCGGACAGCGGCGAGATACTGACTCTCCCGGACGTCGGTATCCCCGCCGACTACTGGTCAAGTGACAGTCACATGACCTCTATAGCTGCGTCTATCGCAGAAGTGGTTCCAGGACCCGGTGTGTATGAAATACTCGTCTGGACCGGTTCTGAGCTTCCGGCAAGCGAATACTTCATCAACCTGGACACCGCTGATCTCCAGCCGGATCCCAGCCTTGGAGCCTTCGATGAGCCGGAGGTCCCCACACTCGAGGAGCTTCGCCTCTTTGCCTTGGAGCTCATAAACCGGGATCGTCAGTCACACGGTTCACCGCCTGTCCGGCTCGGGTCGAACCAGGCTGCACAGGCCCATGCAGAAGACTCGGTACGTAGTGGCTACCTAGCAGGGCACTGGACATCGGATGGATTGAAGCCGTACATGCTGTACACGCAAGCAGGTGGCATCGGTGTAATGGCCGAGAACGCTGCAGGGCAGGCTAGAGGATCAGAAAGGTGTGATGATCCGACCGTCGCATGCGGAGACATCGATGTGCTCAGCGCGATCGAGTCACTTCAGTGGGGAATGATGTATGACGATGCTCATGCGAATTGGGGGCATCGCGACACGATCGTTGACCCTATCTACGACACCGTCAACATCGGCATATCGTTCACTGACAGCCATGTTGCGTACTTTCAGCACTTCGAATACACACGGCTGACCCACGAAACAGTGCCCGACCTCACCGGCGGGATACTACGCCTTTCACTTCGACCCGAGGCCACCATTGAGGTAGGCGGCGTTGCCATCTACTACGACCCACCACCAACTCCGAAGCGGCCGGAGGACATCTCCAGACTCGAAGCCTACTGTGTGGGTGGCGGGTTCACTGATGACTGTGAGAACATAGAACCGATCGCGCAGGTACACATACCGCCACCACCCGGATCATATTATCCCGATCTAGACCCAGAGGATGTTGTAGCTCACACCTGGGATATCCATACAGACGGAACCGTGGACATCGAAGCCGACCTCCGGCCGTTCATAACCACCAGCGGCGTCTACACAATCGTCATATACTCACGATCCGAATACCCAGAACAATTAACGACCTACTCCATCAGCCTGTAGACCCCTAAGCCAACCATGACCTAGTCGGCTAGGACATCAGAAACCGGAGTCGTGACTGCCGTACCTTTCAAGACGCGAGCAAGAATCGCTTCTATCCAAAGGAAGCCGCGAGTACGCTGGCGCCTCGTCTCTAACCGGTGGTGGCTAAGAACTCCGAGAGAATGCCGTTGAACTGGTCGGGGTATTCCCAGAACATCATGTGACCGCCGAAGACCTCCACCCGCGAATTAGGACAGTGTTTGGCAAGGTAAGGCTTGGCTGTTTCCCCCCAATGGGTCGCCACAACGAACAGGGAAGGCACATCGGCGTCCACCTTTTCGGCTTCAGGCTCATAATTGCCGAAACAGGCATCGGCGAGTAGAGCCGCCGCCATCAGAGGTGGTGTGCAGAGCGACTGCTCCACCACCCACTCGATCAGTTCAGGCGACATGTCCTGCTCGATCATGACATTGTCGGCGTACCAGATGATCACACCACGGTGACCTTCCTTTGTCTGGACCCCCTGGTAGAACCCCGCCAACTCCTCGATCGAGCCTTCCATCCACGTGTTCTTGTCACAACTCATACCGATCGGAGGCATGTCCACCGATACATGACCGCCCAGACCCGACGTGCCCTGATCCCGCACATAGTGCCAGGTAGCCGTCGATCCGGTTGACCATCCCACGAGTACCGGGTCCTCGAGGTCAAGGTGGTCCATCAACTTCGCCAGGTCCGCCGCCTGGGTGGCATAGTTGTTTCCCTCCAGCGTCACCGTCGACCGACCCTGGCTGCGAGGATCGAAAGAAATGACACGGTGGCTCTTGGAATACTCGGCGAATTGATGATCGAAAACCTTGGTGGTGAAGGTCCAGCCGGGCACCAGCACCAAAGACGAACCTTCGCCCTGGTCTTCGTAATAGATCTCAACGCCTGGAGCGACTTCCAGGTAACCACCCGCACGCCGGCCGTTGGCGCTGTTCTTCTGGGCCATCTCCCTACCTCCTCGCACTATCCGTCTTTAGCGAATCACCTGCTACCAACGACCAAGATAGCAGTGGCGTCGGCTCATTCTCTGGGGACGAGCGATCAATGTGGGCGTTAGCGCACGCTCGGGACTCTCCGGATCGAGCGTGTCTACATTCCGGCCGCCCGGGAGACGGCGTTCGAATGGGAGCGTGGCTCGGTTACGTATACGAAGGTACGTGAACGAGGCCGAGCGACTTCACATCGGCTCCCGCGCCTGACCGATCATCTCATCCAAAATCGTCCGTCAGCGTCGGTAATATTGCTGTTTGTGACACTTTACATAGCGTAACATAAGTGGACGCCGTGACAGTGAGATCTCACTGCCTGCATGCCGTCTTACGACATCTCCGAGGCCGGACACAACCCCACGACGAGAGCCTGATGGTGAGCCTGACTGCTACGGGTGGCGGCTACCGGACGATGGAACGTCCGGCCGAAGCATGATCAATGTGTTCGAAATCAGGAATCGATCGCGTGCAAAACCGGGAACTACTGCTCGACAGTTATGGGAAACTGGTCGCTGAGGTTGGTCACCCGGGCGACCTTCGCGGGATGACCGAGGACGATCTCGTGGTTTCACGACTCCCGGCATGCCCTCCGGGGTACCTTCCACCCAGAGTGAGGGGGAAGGGATGACACCAGGGTTGACAGCGTTCCATGACGAGTCCCCGCAAGCCGATCCGAGACCCCGCAAGATTGGTGTCCAACTGCACTATCGAAACCTGGGTAAGACTCGCCGCGTTGAGACGCTCGAAGCCATTGACCGGATCAGCGGATGGGGCGGCTATCTGTTCGAGACGGCCCGACCACTACCCGACGCTCACTACAGCGAACACCATGTCCGGGCCAAAGTACTCATCGAAGCTATCACCCACCTGAGTTCCGAAGGTGTCGTCGAAGCAGTACTCGAGACACGAGCCGGCACCAAGAAGGGACTTCCAACCCCTCGACAACAAGGATCACCAGGTACTGCGCAGTCTTGAGCGACAAGGAGATGTCCCAGGCACTTTACGGATCCGTCACGATGACAAGACTGAGACCGTCCTGGTGATAGCGGACCTACTCGCCGGGGCACGCTCCGACGAACTCTGCGGTGTCGACCGAGAAACCTACTACAGGATCAGCCACCGTGTCCGTACAACCCGCGCCGTCTTCCAAAAGGAGCACTGAACGCGCAGAGGCCCCGGGACTACGTTCCGCAGCCAATCCGGGGCGTACTTCCGGTGAGGTCCTCGGAGGATAGGTCACCAGCCACTGCCATTGTCACAGTTCCGACCCGAAACCGCAACGGTTGCTGTCTACAAGGCACAAGTTCAGAGATGCGAGAGATCCGGCAGCTGCGAAGCGTGATCCGTTTCGCAACTGACCACCTACAGATCAGCGTCCTGGGTCGTCCCAGGAAACGGATGCTGGATCATCTGCCCAGGTTCAAATAAGCGTTCGAGCCGCGGATCGAGAACCTCGAAGAACTCCCCCCGCCAACCCCTACCGACGGCTAGCACAACACCTCCGATCAGCCCCGAAGGCACAACCACGCCTAGGCCCGGGCGGGCACCGCGTCGAAGTGGAGTCCAATTCTTGTGGTGTTGCAGCCTCCGTTGGGCGGCTCTGGGTCACGAGATCAGCTGGGAGGCCCTGCCGGAAGTCGGTGCTATTCGTCTGCGACTTCGATGAGTAGCCGGCAGTGGTCGCTCGGACCCCAGTCTTCGACCGAGTTGAGGGCCCGCACGCTGACGCTGTGGTGGAAGCCACGCGACGCGAAGGCCCAGTCGAGTTGACTGTCGGCAGTCTCGGGGGACTGAGCCACCGTGTGGTAGGTGGGCACGTTACGGGTATCGGACGGCAGATACGCAGGGGTCGGCTCCGCGCGCCTTCCCGCCGGGTACTGGGGTCCTAACAGCTCGAGGCCGAGCGCGTCCATCCTGTCCGTGACTGAGCGTTCACGTACCATGAACGGGTCGTCATCATTACCGCTGAATGCCATGTTGAGATCGCCGGCCGCCACAATGCGGTGAGTGCTCGGGTCGGTGCTGCCTATGAACGCCGAGATATCCGAGATGATCCGATGCGCCGATCCGTCCGGGTAGCCCACTCTCCATCGGCTGTTGGTGGACCGATGCGGTGCTATCCAGCGCGCGTACATGGACACCGCGATGAACGGCGCACCGTCCTGGGGGATGACCCGTGCCGCGGCGATCGTGCCGATACCGCTCACCGCGATCTCGTCCTCCTCCGTAACGCTTATCGGACTGACCTGTTTGAACCACTCGACCTCGACACGGTCCGATAGCTTCACGACCATCGGCCACCGGTCATACAACTTCTTGAACCGGCCCTCGTACCAGCGCGAGTTCCAACCATGGGAGTCCCAATGCTCGCCCGGGCCCGTGTCCACCTTGCCGACAACGTCGTACGGGACCCGACCTGCTTCCTGCAGCAGAGCCACATCAGCGCCCATCTCCACCAGCCGACGCCAAGCGTTGTGGCGCCTGTCGATGTTCCAACAAACAACCGTCGTGACCAACTCGCGTCCCATCTCCTAGAAGGCCAACTCCACTACGACCCTATCGGACAAGTGTGACAGGACCCCTGTACACAGCCGGGAACTCATACAGTCATTAACACCTCGATAATCGCGCGGATTCTTGCCACGCGTGCGAGGTAACACCCCCAACCGACGTCGGCCAGGCCGTCTCGACAGACTGTACGATGCCACCCTGGCTCCTACCCGGGTGGGAGTCACCCGGAACCTGCTGGGCTGCGCCGAGACGGCTCCCGTTCGTACTCCATCACGTCAACCAGCAACTCGCTGACGCGGCAGAAACGGCGAAGACAGTCAGTATCGAGGAGCGCCAGGACTCCGCCGGCCCCCGGCCGACGGCGAGGAGGCAACATCATCATCCGCAGATACCGGATGGTCACCGACACCGAGAGGCGCCTCTGCTTCGAACGCTCCGGCAACCCTGTCGGGAGACGCTTCAGCGGCCAAGACAGAGCACCACCGAAGTGACCATCAACCCCGGAACCCCCACAGAAACCCACCATCTCAAGACCGACCGCATGCCCTCCGCGAAGAAGACACCGTCCGCTGCTGCAACGGCGACGGACGCGGATACGGCAACCCCCTCGACCGCGACCCCGCTCGGATAGGTCCGGCGGCCTAGACGATGAACGGAATCGAGCGTTCATCGCGATGTCGTGGTGTTCGAGGATCCTCGGAGGCCGCTCGGCCTGGCCAGGAGCGAGGTTTCTCCCATACGCCCGAACCGTCGCTACCGTCTCGGCTATGTACAGGTTGTGGAGGCTGTTACTGCTTCTCGGCTCAGTGGGTCTGCTCGCCTCCTGCACAGCTGACGTGGATGTGTACTCAGCCCAGGTCTCCCGGGACGACTCGAGGTTGCGGCTCACGTTGCAGACCTGTAACCCGACCTCGGTCGCTACCAGGGTGGTGGATGTCGGCCACCGCGTCGAGGTGGCAGTGTCCGCTTCGCCTACCAGGCTGCTAGGCGGCCCGGAATGTCAGCACTTGGTGGTCGTCGCCCTGCCGGAGGCACTCGCCGGCCGTGACGTGTTCGACAGATCGTCTCGCCGACTGGTACCGGTTGAACTGTCGTCCCAGCGGTGGCCGTATGATCGGGAGCGGTTCACGTTGGCCGACTACGTGGCGGCTCTCGCCGCGATGGTGGCATGTCTCGAGGCCCGTGATCCGCTTATTGACGCGACGATCGTCGATGATCTGGACTGGCCTACCTTCGACTGGCAAAAGCCACGAGATGAACGGGGCAACATGTCGGCGCCAGCCGTCTCGGAGTGCAGGAGCGAGCATCTGGGGCCCCTGCGCGGCTAGACCGCCGACGGGAGGCAGGTCGCCCACAACAACTAGGGGCACCAGCTATGGTTGATCAACCCTGACGGCAGCGGCCGACGACAACTCAGCGAACAGCCGAAAGCACTATCCGCACTGAAGCCGTGGATGCCTATCGTGCCGAGCGAACGCTCGCGGGGACGCTTCTCCGGAGACCCCGTCGACTGGTGGCCGCTCCGGGGAACGGAGGACAGCGCCGCACGGGCGGGGTGTCCCGACGGATGATCAGTTTCCCCCCGGGGTTCCCTCCGGCTGCAATTGAGACGTGCTGGGGGGTTGCCGACTGTTGTGGGTGATTGTGGCAGTGGCGCGACTCCGTGTCATTCCCCGAGCAACTTCTCCTTCTCGGCGCCGAACTCCGCACTGGTCAGCACGCCCTCGTCGCGGAGTTTGGCTAGCTTGATGGGTTCGTCGGCTCGCGACGACGAGCGGTGGCGGGTTAGTTCTTGGTCCCTGATACGTGCCTCTCGTATTCGGTAGATCAACGCCCGGGTCTCCTCCGGGCGCGGGATGTCGGAGTACCGCACGGGCCGGCTCGATCCGCCGTCCTGATGCTCCCTCGGACCTCAGGTGCGTTCGCGGTGACCGGGGCCCGACCCTCTGCCAAGCGACTGAGGACTCCCGTTGGACCACCGGTGGAATCGAACCGCTGCCACGCCCGAGCGAAGTCGGCCCGGCACATCGCAGCCCGCCGCTCCTGGGCGCCGATCAGCTGGCCGAGCGCGATGAACTGGCCTCGGTTGCTGCTGCGCATGGGTAAGCCTTCGGCGTAGCTGCGAAGCAGCTGGCCGGCGACGCACGCGTCCTGGAAGTCGCCCAGCACATCCTGGAGTTTCTTCAGCCGCCTGGTCTCCGCTTTGAGCAACCCGCCATAAGCGGGACGGAAGAACTCGAGGAGGTAACGCAGCCGCTTGCATTGAATTCTCAGCGCATGCAGCGACTCATCCCTGGACGCAGGTGTGATCTCACGGCCACGGCGCAAAACACCCCGGTAGCGTTTACCGATAAGCAATTGGGCGGCGTCACCGATCGTGATCGAACCCAAGGTCTCCATCGTGCCAACAGACGGACCCCGTTCAACCGACTGCGCAAAGCCCGTCTTCAAACGCCCGTACCGAGGAGAAGCCAGGCAGGCCAGCAAGCGTTTTCGCTCCTCCTGCCACTGATCGGCCAAGAACTGTTGGTAGTCGTCCAGGTACCCAGCATCCTCCGGGTGAAGCTCGGACAGGAAGTGTGGGAGATTCTCCATGGCGACGTCGAGGTCCCGCACACCACCGAGAACGGCCGCGAGCCACTTGAACTCGCGGTTGAACGAACGGATCGAGGCGGGCAGCACCTTCTTGAACGCTCGAAGCGCGGAACGGAAGCGGCGCGTGGCCACACGCATCTTGTGCACCCCTTCGGGGTCCAGACCCTCCCAGGCTCTGGGCTCCTGGGTGATCATCTCCTCGAACTGCTCGAGTAAGCGGCCATAAGCCAGGTGAATGGCCGGATCGGCCGGCGCGGGCTCCCGTTCTCGCAACGCCCGCACGAACGGGGTGCTCGCCGGCGACACCACCTGCGAATCCCGCGGAGGCGACAGGCCCACGGTCTGCAGTCCCCGTTCGAACTTGCTCAGACGTGCCGCCAGCAAGCCGAATCGTTGCTGAGTTTCCGCGGCCAGTTGCCGTAGCGACTCCTCGCGGCCCCCCTTCAGCTCCATTTCCAGCTCCACAAACGTCATGCGGCCAGGCGCCGGCTTCTTGACCGGGCCATCGGTGGTGATGGTCGTCTGATCGATCCCCAGTTGCACCAACGCATCATCGGACAGCCGGATGTCGAACAGGCGACGGTGCGTCTGCACGCGGAAGAGCTTCCGCAGGTCCCCCGACCGGATACCGCCGGATCGGTCAGCGACATGCTCGCCAACCAGAGGGTGGCTGCCATCCTGCGGAAACGCCAAGACCCGGCGTTCGACCTCCCGACGCTTCTGCACAATCCCGTCCCGAAACTTGCAGGACTTCAGCGTCATGATCTTGTCGCCCGAGCGGTCGCGCCATCGATACGCCCACCCCGCCCTGAAGAGATGCCAGCCCGGAGTGTCCCAGTAATCATCCACGATGTTGGTGGCCGAGGCCGACTGCACGTCATACGAGTCGAGAGACTCGATCAGATCTCCAACGTGCGCGGTGTCTTCGATCAGGAACTTCGCTTCGGTCTCCCAATGAGCCGCCTCAAGCGGAGAGGGCGTGCCCCCCTCAAGCGTGCCTTCTCCCGGAGATTCCGGGACTGATCCCAGTCGTGAGACCATGGTGCGGTCTCCTATTCCGACACGTACCGAGTTCAAGATCTAGGGGTATGTAGCTTACATTGTCCCGTATCCAGCGCTGAACTGAGGGCACGGCCGGCCGCGAAGCGTCGGTTTGGGGTCTCAAGACCAGCATCGTCGCGACATCAGACGATCCGCCCAACTGCCCCTGCACGAAGGGCCGGCGTCCGGGCCTTCCCCAGTGCCTGAGCCCTCCGCGGGTTATCGTAATTGAGAGCATGAGCGCCGACGGAACACTCAAAACGCCTCCTAGGCCTAACCGGCCGTTCTCGGTGGGGTGTGAGGTGACGTCCGGGTAGGACTATTGCCGAGGACCCGGCCCGACATGCCCTGGCAGCCTCTGCCTTGTGACGGTTACACGTTGCCGAAATGGCTAGAGCCACCACAAGAGCCCGGCCGGCCTCTGTCGCAGGCTGCGCGCCTTCCTTGGTCCTCGTGTCCGGGGTTGTTTCTGGCGTCTGGCACGCAGGCGTCCGACGGTGTGTCGCGTGCGCCGGGTCCGTCCTTGATCCAGACGTCCTAGACCGGCGAGACCCATGGGTACCAGTACGAGGCGTTCCTGACGGAAGACTCGACCGAAACATCGCAGTTCCTGGCCTGGATAAGCGCTTCCGGGACCGCCTCCGTGACGTTCTCCTCCGTGGCCGGGGGAACCTACTCCGTGTAGGTGGTCAAGCAAACAGTCGATGGCACGTGGATCAGATTCGGAGACCTGAGCTGAACAGTGACCGAAACGACGACCACCACGACTGCCACAATTACCACCGCGGCCGCCCCGATCCACTACCACGTCGCCGGCGTCGGACTGGGCTGGGAGCATTTCGTGTACGACGGGTACTTCCTCGATCCGGGTGACGTTGTCAACAAGGCCTACGAACCGACACATTCGATGCCCACCATGAACTGAAAGCGCTCTGCGCGACGGAAGGCATCCCGACGCAAGTCATCCGAGACCATACCTTCGGCTTTCGCCACAAGGCTTCTCGCGCCTGGCGCCTCGCGATAGCCCTGTATGTAAAGGCTGGCGGCACCCCGTGGAAACTTGCGCCGATTATGGGGGCACCTGCGAACACCGCTTACATCGGACTCGCATACGCCCACCGAGGGAAACCCACAGAAGGACAGTTCGTAACCTGCTGTTCGCAAGTATTCGACTCCGACGGTGGGGGAATGCAGTTCTTCGCGTACGACGCTCGCGATCCCCTCGATAACGATCCCCGCACACGAACCAACCCCTACCTAGGCAGAGACGACATGCGGGCCGTCATGGCTCGCAGTCTCAACCTGTACCAAGCGCGCAACGGTGGCAGCGTGCCAGCCCGGATGGTGATCAACAAGACCACACCGTTCCGAAACGAGGAGCTCGCTGGGGCGCTTGACGCCCTTTCAGCGGTACGAGATGTTGAATGCGTCGAGATCGTAGAGCATGTCAAATGGCGAGGCGTGTGGCTCAACCAGCCCCGGCAGTACAACACGAAAAAGGGAAACCCCGATCCGTACCCGGTACGTCGAGGGGCGATGGTACCCCTGAGCGGTACCAAGGCACTCCTCTGGGTAGCAGGGAACGCCCCACAAGCATCAACGTCAACGGTCGGATCCTTCTACCAAGGCAGCAAAGGCATCCCAGACCCCTTCTCCTCCAACGTCACACAGGACAAGGACCGCTTGAGCTTCCCGCCATGGAGGCTCTGGTGCTGTCGAAAATGGATTGGAATAACGACGCTCTCTACAACCACACTCCCGTGACCATCGGATATGCCCAACGGCTCGCACGAACTATCTCGAAGGTGCCAACCCTTCGTCGTGGGGAGTATCCATACAGACTCTTCATGTGATCCCCGGACCGTACAGCTAGTTAACACCCGCGATACGACGGGGGAAGGTGAGGCTGGAGTGACTGCTCCCAAAGACTGTAGAGGGGCAGCCGGGTGCTGACATGCGCACACCCGGGCCTCTCGGATACTGACGGTCACTTTCTGTCGCCGGGTCCCTCGCGGCGGGTGGAAACGCCGGGTGGACGAGATACTGCCGCCCAGATGTCTGAGAATCACACCTGTCTATCGAAGCGTGATACTGTTTCAACACTTCGTGTAGGATCAGAGGGTGGTGCCTCGGGCACCGAGCACACCAAGCTGCAATACGCCAGGCTACTCATGGCCGTCGCAGACTCTTGTCGTGGCGTCGCATAATACAAACGGAACACGCAGGGTCGGAGTTGGAGCCGGACATCTAATGGCACTACTAGTATTCACACACGGACTCGGCGCTTCTGCCGGATTCTGGGGTTCTACGATTGATACTCTCCGGAGTCACGATGGTCTTAGTGGCCACACATTCAAGGACTGGAGCTATCGAACAAGCAAGCGCCCCTTTCTCACTAAGGCCTTAGGACGCTCGCGATACCAAGACCTCTCAGAGATCGGCGAGCAGATGTGGTCTAATCTCCGGAACTGGAGCGAGGGTCATGAAGCTGTGGTTCTCGTCGGCCACAGTATGGGCGGACTGGTCACAGCAGCAGCATCAGTATACGGGTTTACCAGTGGTGACGATCAGGATATTGGGCTATGTAACAAGCTACGAGGGCTATTGTGCATCGCGAGTCCGTTTGCTGGTGCCAATCAGGCTAGGAATCTGGAAGCTCTATACAAACGTCTTGGGGTAAAGAACAAGCAAATTGCCGACTTACTACCAGATTCGGAGAATCGACGGACCTTGATTCAGGACTTTACTCGAACCGTCCTCGCTCACAGTGACATAGACTTCTTCCTAATGAGAGCAGCAGATGACGCGGTCATTTCACCTGGCGACATCACGAGCCCCTTCAGCCAGGACCAGTACCAGATGGACGTTCTCTCCGGTGACCATTCCGAGTGTGTTAGCAATCTGAGACTTGCGGACGATAATGTAGCGAAGCTAGTTGTTGCGATCCGACAGATACTCAATCCAGACTCGCTGGGCAAAGAACTCGTACTCTTCAAAAGCAGGGCTGTTACAATAAGGAGCGAATATCATAAACGACTATCACAAATGGAGGAAGGCCTTGACATTATGGCGTGGGGCCTTGTCTCATTTCGTGAGGATTACGGACATGAACTGCGCGAGTGGGCAAATGCAGGTACACGCGTTAGAATTCTCTTAGTCAATCCCCATTCTCCAGAAGGCGACGTGCTATGCAGGCTACAGGATCGTATTGAATGCCGTCCGAGCGGATCCACAGCAGCCGACGTTCAGATGTTCTTGGACAGCGTATGCCCGATTACTAACAAATTGGAGATACGAGTCAGTAAGTATCACCCGGGAGTTAATCTGTTTCGCATCGACACCGACATTTTCTTCGGCCCGTACCTTGCCGGGACTGTGAGCCGGAATTCCCCAACCGGGATCGTATCCGAAGGGCATTGGCTATACGATAGGCTTTCGTCTCATTTCAATTGGTTGTGGAGGAAGGCATCCATATGGCCAATGTCTGAGAACTCAGCGTAGTCACGGGTGGAACACAGGGTGGCTATAAGAGAGACGTAGGCGTGACCATGTTCCGTAAGCTCGTAGAAGGTCTGACCGGCAGCCTCGCGTTCTCTCCTTGCGAACACTGGGTGCTGCAGTAGAGTCTTACGTACTGCGTTACGCCTAACGACGTGAGCGTCTCCCCTTTGCCGCTGAAGTACCTCAATATCAGTTGGTGACAAGCCTTCGTGAGCATTTGCGAGAACCCGAGCACATCTGTATATCTGACTCTTTAGGGCAATGTCCGGTCCGACTCCACGGCTGGACACCTTCGGACTAGATGTGATTGCTCCTGGCTCTGCGATCAGCCGAGCGATATTCGCGAAGTCGCTAAGGGTCGAGTCGTTCAGAATACGGACTGTTGCGCAGTGGTCTGCGACATTGATCAGTCCGAAGCTGGCATGTTCCACTTCCCTCTGCCTGAACCGGGTGAGAGACAGGTCTTCTCCTGAGCGTCGGCGGCGCAAGTAGCGTTCGAACCGTATGTCAGCAGGCGCTTCGAGGAGTACGACGAATAGATCATCGAACAGTCGCGCCAAATAGCTCAACTCTTCGACCGTGCGTAGGCCCGTGATGCATATTCCGGATTCAATATAGGATCCGTATAGACGGACCGATTGACGCGCAATGATATCCCAGCCATTCAGCCCGAGAGTCGTCATTGCTTGAAGGTAGCCTGGGCGTGAAGCTAGGGCCAGATCGGTCCCCTGCAACGCTTGGAGTACAGAGCTAGCTTCAATGTGGGTGTAGCCATATCTGCTCAGAAACTGACCTAAGGTCGTTTTACCAGCACAGGTCAATCCGATGACGACTATCGGCGGACGGCGAGTCGGGAAGAGCTGAGCTTGTTGATGGATTGACACACCGTGCCGTCGAAATCTGGCCTCCTGTGGTGCAAGTTCGACCGATACAGGAGGCAGATTCAAGATTGCCATGTACTCCTCAAGCCTGTCAGCAAGTGCGAGTAGTGCGGATATACGAAAATCTACATCGAGCGACCGCTCGAGTTCAAGATCCGACAAAGGTATATCTTCGCCTATCGGTATGAACCAAGCGTTGAACGAGTTCTGGCTGAGCCACGGGTAAGGCCGGTTCTGCTCCAGGCCGGTACCAGGGTTGTGGGCGATCGATCCCTTGACACAGTCTGTGAATATCTGAGGGATGGCGACGCCTGGAACGTGCAAGGCTACAGTCGAGTATACGGTGGCACGGCGATCTCCGCCATTCGCTACTAGGCGGGCGTCGAGGTCGCGGAAGCTAACGTTCTTGAACCACTCCTTGGTCGCTAGGCCGGGGACGGTGGCTTTAGCCCACTCATCACTGGCTGAACTGGCGTTGGTTGGCTTACTCAGAGCCTCGATACGAACGTATGTGTCTTCTACGAAGTATACGGTGCTCGGGCCGAGCCAAACATCTCTTAACTTGAGCTCGATGAGCTGCTGAACTCCCCCGAAATAGTCTTCCATTTCGTCTGGATGGTCGGACCGTGAGCCAGAAAGAGGGAGTCCGAGGCGACCAAAGACAAAACCCGCTTGGGCATACTTTGCGGTACTACCCGTGTGGAAATAGACTTTCAATTTCCGGCTAGCATTCAAAAATGCGGGGCGGGGCCGCAGGCGATCAGAGTTCCTCATCACGCACTTGGTTCTATCCTGTAGCCGCTGTCGGTCGGGCGGGCTGGTACTACGTCCACTCCTGCTGCGACAGCAATAGCACGGATGTCGGTGTTAGCGGCCTGGTTGTGGCTCTCTGTAATCGCGTAGATCAGCGGGCCGAGGCTGCTCATTCCGGCGGCGACGGTCTCGATAGCTTGTAGCTCCGACAGCAATGTCCGCACCTCATGGGATTGTTGCGCAAGCTCGCGTTTCTTGAAGCCCACCGAATGAATCTGGCGAAGAGCGTGGCCAAGGGTACGCAAATCTCCTTCCACGATTGCGGGCGCGACTCCGTGGTACGCGTAGGCCAGAGTTTGGAGCGACTCCAGAGTGCGTAAGGGCAACTCGCGCCTGAAGAAATCGAGTTCGTCCTCGCCTGCCACCACCACTCCCTCTGGGTAGAAGAGGGAGACCTGCCACTGCGGCGTCATCGTCAGGCGGGTGATGATCGGTGGTATCCGGCTGGGTGTCTGAAAGCTGGAAGGAGCGAAGGGTTCGTCTCCTGCCCCAGCATGGCCACCATCGAAGATCACGCCGCCGACTTCGAAGGCGTTTACGCCCACCCCCGAGGTTCCGCCTCGCCCGCAAAAGGAGTGCCAGTTCAGGCACCGGTAGTTCCAACCTTGCTACGTGTGCTGTCCCGGCGGCAGCCGCCAGTAGAGCCGCTGTTCCAGTGCCGAGGCCTATATGGCGCGGAGGAAGTCGTTCGAACTCGACGAGCACCGATGGGTCCTCCTTAGTCAAGGCGTTGACAACGCCTAGCACGGCTCGACGTAGGCCTGGAGCTTCGTCGAGCCCAACCACCTTGCTGTGAACCGTAGCGCCAATCGAAACATGGAGGCGAATCTCGGGTTCTGCAAGCGAGATACCAACTCCCCCGAAACGTCGTTGTGTCGCGTCTGAGCAATCAATCAATCCCAAGTGCAGCCGGGTGGGGGCGAACACGGTACAGGATACGGTTGCCATCAGCGGCGGCCTTGCAAGGTATAGGCCATGGTCTGTCGTATTATCACATGTATTATAACGCTATAACATTAATACTAGTCCTGGCCTCTGTGGCGAGGCTTTCTATCATCCCGATGTCGCTTGACTCTGCTCGGATAGTGAACTGGGTTGTTTGGTTGATGTGGTGGACGGCACCGTCGTCGATACGGTTGGTTAGCTCGCGGAGGAGGTGCACCAGCTCTTCGGGGGGTGCGTCAGGGTTGAGGGCGGTGTTGATGCTGAGGGTGACTTGCCAATGGCTGGTCTTGGTGCCTTCTTCGGGGCCGGGTCGCGGCGGCGGTGGCGGTTGCGGTGGAGTCTTGGCACATGCGCAGTCGTCAAACGGTTTGTTGCATGTCGGACAGCTTGGATGGCCCTCGCAGTTCCGACTTGCCTCTCCGCAGGTGGGGCACACTACCCGTCGTATGCGGATGTGCTGGGATGAGAGGTTGATGTCGCCGCTGGTCTGGACTTGGTAGATCTCGTCGTTCGGGCCGACGAGTTCGATGGCGTCGCTTCGGATCGCGTCGTAGATGGCGTCGCGTAGTTCGCTCGCGCCCGATGGCAGCAGCGGTTTGTGAGGGTTGGACCAGAAACTGTCTCGTATTTCCGAGAGAGGTCGGCCGTAGTCGCTGTCTCGGAGGTTGTGGAGGAGAACGGTGTGGTCGAACTCGCCTTGTTGGAATGCCTTGCGGGCCTCGCGTAGCTCACCCCAGACATCGGCGCCGCTGAGAGCGCTCTGGGTGTCCTTGCGGATTCGTAGAAACTCGATATCGCGCTGGTATTCGCCTTTGGGTGCGAGGTAGACGATGTGCTTGTAGCACTGACGTACCATCTTGTCGAGCCGTTTCTTGGCTTCCGAGGCTTCTTCTCGCGCTCGTTTCTTCATGTCCTGGTCGGCTCTTACCGCGGGTAGAAGAGCGACCCGCTTGCGCGCAAGCCATTCGGCTGCCAGCCCGCGGGCCTGTCGTCGTACGGCTGTGTTGGCGCATGCAAACACAGTTGAAGAGGCCCATTGGACGCTCATCGGGTCGGTACCGGTACCCAGCGCCGCAGCGGTGGCTTCGCGCGTGGCTGAGTCGTTACCGTTGAACAGCGAGAACCACCGTGAATCCAGCACCACGAGCCCGGTCTGGTGCTTGTTGTCGATGCCTGCCTGTTCGAGCACCGCGCGGCATCCCTCAGCTGTCACGCCCCCAGCCGGTACGTCGCCGCCTTCTGCCCTTACGATCTTGTCGAACGGTCCTGAGGTAACGATCTCGAAAGCGCGTTCGGTGACCGCCTTGTCGCGGTCGGCCTTGCCGACCGTCTTCTTCTCGGCGCGGGTTAGCATCGCCAGAGTCTTGCGGGTCTCGAACACCCAGCGCCTCGCCGCGCGACCCCGACCGGGCAGAACCTCGACGGAGGCGACACCCTCGTCGGTTTCGAGCAGTTCGGCGGCTACCGCTTCGGCGTCGCCGGTGCCATAGCTGCCTCCAGGAACGAATGAGGCCGCTAGTAGTTCTGCTTCGGTGGCTCCGCGTGCTCCGTTGGCACGCGGGCACAGCGACCTTACGAATAAGGCGGTGGCCATGCGCTCGGCTGCCCGTGGGTTGCGATGTGACCAGCCTTCGTCCCGCAAGTTGTCCAGGCGGCGGGCAGCGCCCCGTTCGGGGTTGTACTGATCGACGATATCGACGCTGGCAACCTCCCGCAGGTTGGCCTGGGTCTTGTCGTCAGCCACGAGACCGGAATTGAGCAGGGCGTCCTTGAGGAGATTGGACTGCAACGGCAGATCGCCGCTGTTGATCAGCTCCGGGGCCCACTCGCCCGTGGCAGCGCGTCGTGACTGCTCGTGTGCCGCCGACGCGAAAACCCTGATGATGGAACGTACACGCTGGAACCCGGCGTGCTGTGCCCACTCGTCCTCCGCCAGCGCGATCAAGTCGGGGTGGAACGGGTAGCAGCGCTGTACTCGTCGGCGGAAATCGGACTCACGGAAGTTGCCGAGCTTCTTGAACACCTTGGTCTGCCACGCGCTGCGCATGCCTGAAAGGAAGCGCTCGGCGGTCGCGTCGGTGACTTCCACCGGGGGCCGCGAACTGAACAGACGGCGCTGGATAATCTCCGCGAAGTCGCCGCCGCCGGTGACCGCGGTTGTCCGAGCGTTGCGAGTCAGCAAATCCTCCAACTCGGCGCGGTGCTTCTCGCCTTCGCGGTTCATCACCATGTTGTCCTTGTCGGACGCGATCATCACAACCACCGCTACACAGTTGGGCACGTCGTTGGCGACATCAAGCAGCACGCGCAGGAACGCCATGTCCAGCACCGCCCCATCAGGGTCCGACGCGGCAACGACCCTGACATAGTCCATGATCTCGTCAATCAGGATGAGCACCGGCCGGCCGGTGCTGCGAAGCGCTTCGGCCACCTTGGCCTTGTTCGTGATGTGAGCTTTGAACGCGTCGTAGCGATGGCCGTCCTTGTCGAACAGGCGCCACAGGAACCGCTCCCCGAGCCGCGTGGCAGGGCCGAAATCCTCTTCGGCAGCGGTCGTGTTGTCACAGTCCAACACCACACATATCGGGTTGCCGAGGTCGGCGCGCACGTTGCCACGACCAGCGATACTTTCCGCCGCCGACATCACCTGCCTACCAAGGTCGGTCTGGGACAGTTCCCCGGGATGCGAAGCAAGGTGCCACAACCCGATGAGGCCGTGGGACTTGCCGCCGCCCATCGCCTGGTCGAGCCGCCACAGCGCGCTCGTCTGAGTAGAGCCCGGCACTCCGAGACGTACCGCGACACGGGCCATCAACTCCACCAGGCTCCCCGTCGGATGCGTGATATCGCCGTAGTAGCCGGCATCGGCATATGGGGTTCTGCCTGCGCCGACGCCCTCTGTGCCAAACACTCCGTTATGAAGCGACATCTGCACATCGTCGATAGCGCCGTCGCTGGCCCTTACCTCCTCGCGCAGTTCGACAACTTGCCACCATGGTGCGCTCGTACCTGTCATCAAGACCCGTCCTTTCCGATCAGAAGAACCTACCCTGATCTGCCTCTGAGGTCATACGCTCGCGTTCCTGCTCACGGTCGCCGCGGGCCCGCAGAGCACGATCGGAGATGAGGTTGCGTTGCCGCACCGCCCAGGTCCAGGTCTGCCCGTCACGGTCGCTCTCGCCCACGGAGCGAGCCAACTCGGCCATCGCTGCCCATAGCAGTTCGTCATTCTCGCGATCCAGCATGTGCAGCGTCTCGGCTATCTCGGCCAGAGCACGACCTTCCGCCGCGACCGCCAGGGCGATGTCGATGACGGCGCTGTTGGGATGCAAGTCCAGTTCGGTCGAAGTTTCATCCCCGTAGGCGAGCCGCGGCCCGCCCTTGACCTTCTTGATGATGCCGTCCACGTCGTTCTCGGACATGTCGTACGACAGACGCTGCCAGCGAGCTTCGGAAGCCGCGGCCACCCGCCTACCGTGCTGACGCGCCCACGCCAGCCCGAAACGGGTGCGCTCGTCGAAATCGGCTAGCCGGAATCTGTCGATACGCACATCTGCGGCCTCTTCCACCGCCTTGTGAGCCAACCCCAAGAAATGTTCGATCGGAACCGGCACTCCGGTGAAATCACGAACCTCGCTATACCCCCCCACGACCTCCATCGCGGGGGCAATCGCTGCCATCCGCTGGTCGGAGTCCGCTAAGCCGTCAGCAGTCCATTCGGGCACCCGCCGTGCTATCTCGGCGCGTACTTGCTCATCAACCATCCGCACATCACCGACCGGACGGTCAGCCGGAACCGCGCGGCAGGCCATCATGATCGTGTTGTCGATGTACTCACCGGTCTGCTTGCCACCCTTCTCGGTGCTGCACGGCCACGACCCGGTGAGAACCAACCCGGCGTCGGAGATAGCCGTCAGTACCCGCGCCCAGGCAGCGGGGTCGCCATGGCCGAACACGATGCTCACCACCCCTCTGGAA
>JAPOQZ010000105.1 GCA_026710435.1 bacterium
GATGATGTCGGAGGCGGCAACGGTCAGCGTGTAAGAGCCGGTTCCGTCACCCGGTGAGGCAACCTTGATGTAGTAGCTGCCCGAACTCGGAGCCATCCAAAGGATTCGAGAGGCTGACAAGTCCTCGTGGTCGTCGTTGTACGCCAACTGCCACTCGTCGGTGTCGTACACCGCCAGCACAGAATCGTCCAACGTTCCCAGGGCCACGCCTATCTGATACAGCTCGCCCTCGACGGCGTCGAGTGCGAACAGGTCGATATCGCCGGTGTAGTCCACCACACCGGGAACCGTCCCACCGGTTATCACGGATGTGGCTTCTGCGATCGTGTCGGCGTGATCGTCGATGATGTCGGAGGCGGCAACGGTCAGCGTGTAGGAGCCGGTTCCGTCACCCCATGAGGCAACTTCGACGTAGTAGCTCCCCGAACTCGGAGCCTTCCAGAAGACCCGGGAGGCCCACGAGCCACCGTGGTCGTCGTTGTAAGCCAACTGCCACTCGTCGGTGTCGTACACCGCCAGCACAGAATCGTCCAATGTTCCCAGGGCCACGTCTATCTGATACAGCTCGCCCTCCACGGCGTCGAATACGAAGTAGTCGGGTTCATCCGGTTCGTCTAATTCGCCGTGCGCCTGCTCATCGATCGTGACGGCAGTGGCGTCCTCGAACGCGAGGGTTAGGGATGCCACTACTTCTACGGGTTCGGGTGGTACGGAACCGTCGAGAAGGTCGGGAATGCACTCAAGTAGATCCGGAACAAAGGCCAAGGCGGCGTCGGGATCGCCGGTGAACAGCGCTCCGAAATCGGCGTCGGTCACCCACTCGCGCAGACAAGACGCCTCGTCTTCGGTCAAATCACCGAAGGCTACTCCCACGTCTTCGAGCATCGCGGAGAGGAACACGTCCGGGACGCAACCCAACAACGCGGGTACGAACTCGGCGAGCACTGAAGGGTCATCGGAGGCAAACCCGGCGAAGAAGGCCGACCAGTCGGCGCCGGTCGCCCACTCGCGCAGACAAGACGCCTCGTCTTCGCTGAACTCGCCGAACTCCAAACCTGTCTCCTCGAACATCATCGAGAGGAACACGTCCGGGACGCAACCGAACAATGCGGATACGAAATCGCCGAGCACCGATGGATCTTCATCATTGAACCCGGCAACCAGGGTGCCCATGTCGGTACCGGCCGCCCACTCCCGCAGACAGGACATTTCCTCCTCGCCCAACTCCACCCCATCCATAGCAATCTCCGAGACCATCATGGAGAGGAACAGGTCTGTGAGGCAAGAAAACATGCCGGAAAACAACTCCGCGGCCACAGCAGAGTCCTCATCCGCGAGATCGGCGACCGCGTCGCCCACATCGACACCGGCCACCCACTCACGTAAGCAGGACATCTCTTCCGCGGTCAATTCCGTACCCGATTCTTCGTCGGCTTCCATCCCGCCGATCATGTAGGAAAGGAACAGCGCGCGGGCCGTTTTGGGAGCGAGGCAGGAGAATATCGAGACTTCCCACTGCTCGGGAACCTCGGAGGACTCCAGGACACGCCGGTCCAGTACCGACTCCAGTAACGCTTCATCCACCGCTTCGCGGATACACGACTGCTCTGAGGGGGTGAAGGTACTGAAGACCTCTTCCCAGACCGTGTCGGCATCCACGCTGATGTCGGCGTCGACGGATGCGCTAGTAGGTTCGGATGTCGGAGACGTAGACCCTGCGGGAACGGTCGTCGACGTCGACGTAGTGGATGTGGTCGTGCTCAGGGGTGCGGTCGTAGTGGTTTCTGGTGCTGTAGAAGCGGGCGTGTGAGCAGTGACAGATGTCGGTGCCGGACTATCTCCGCAAGCCGATAACACGGCTGTGACAGCCAGAACCCCGAGGACAGCCAGTCGCCGGACACTATGTACGGAAACTGCCATCACTCCTTTGGCGGGCTTATGGATAGCCTCTCAGGTCACATTGTAGAAAACAGAGTATGGCAATACAGTGAATTATCGGTGACAGTATCAGTGAAGTATGGGTAGTAATCGGGTCTCTGAGGCTGAACAGCGTGCTATAGCAACCGTACAATCACGCTAAAGCGACGCGTATCCTTGAACCGAGCAGAGAACCGGAGGGAAATCCCGGACATCAGCCGCCAGGAGACCACCTCTCCCGCATGAGCCGAGCCAGCATCCGCATCACCGAGACCCAGGACCTGAACACTGTTCTGCAAGGGGGTGGTGGACGGGGCCCGCTCCCTGACCGGTGCCCAGCACGGCGGCGTCACCGTCTTAGACGACGGAGGACCGACCAGGTTCAAGGGGCCGTCGCAACGCTGCCTTGTTTGAGGGAGTCTAGCTGTTCGGTTAGCGCCTCGGCTGGGGTTCTATAGCCGAGCGTTTTGCGGGGTCGACCATTGAGGGCTGCAGCGACGGCCTGGGCGCCGTGGCCGGCCAGAGCAGGCCCGTTCTTAACCCGTTTCCCTTCGCGGTGGCCAGCCATGGGTGGGGAGGTGCAACAGCATCGTGTGTCGGGTGGTTCGTTCCACGAGTGTCCCGATCGCGGAACTCCGAACTCCCAGGATGTAGGGTCGGACCGGGGCGCCCTGTCAGCGTTCCGGCTGGTGGGTTTCTGTGGCCCGCCCTCGTGATGCGGACCCGCAGCTTCGGACGCATCCGGCTCTCGGTGTGTTCAGGCCTTTGGTGTAGCTGGTTCTGTGGTTGTGCTCTCCCATGATGTGGGAATTTTGGTGCCCCGGTAGCGGTAGCGCACACCACAGAGCCGGGGGAGGCGCTGCCGATGATAGGGGAACACAGCCCCCAGCTTGTGCTGCTGGACCTGATGCTGGCGGAGCACGACGGGGTTGTTACTGGACGGGGTTGTTACTGATGGAGGACATAGTGGCAGTCTCCCGCATCCCGGTCATCTTCCTGTCGGCCTACGGCAGGGACGAGACGGTCGCCAGAGTGGAGGACAAGGGGGCCACCGACTACATCGTCAAGCCCTTCCCACCCACGGAACTGGTCGCCAGGGTGCGGGCGGCCCTGCACCGGTTCGGGGAACCCCCATTCCCGACGCCGGAGGAACCCTTCATGCTGGGCGACCTGACCATCGACCACACCGACCGGAGGGTGACAGTTGTCGGGACGACCGCCGCCGCTGACACTCACCGAGTTCGACCTACTGGCGGCGCTCCCGATGAAGGCCGGGCGGGTGTTGCCCCACGACCCGCTGCTGAGGCGGGTATGGAGAACTCCGGGAAAGCCGGGGAACGTGCAAACGTTGCGCACCCTACTGGTGGGACCCCGCCCGAAACTAGTCGACGACCCGGCAAACCCCACCTACATCTTCGCCGAGCCCCGCGTCGGCTACCGGATGCCGACGGGGGCGGGGGGGAACCGTGAGCCAACCTGAGGAAACGGGAACCAAACAGACAGTACCCACAAGGTTGACTGTCTAACAGGTCAGTCTGTGTCCAAGGACAACGGTCGTGTCATCCCCCCGCCTCGCCGCCGACGTGGGACGGTGCGAAACAGCCCGTGGCAGAACCCAGACATCTGCCAGCGTACCCTATCGAGCCGCTGCCGCCCGGCCCGCCGAACCGACAACAGACCCAGATCCCACACCGGCCCCGCAGGCCAGAAACATACAACGACTCCCCGCGATTGCTGCACAAAACCGAGGGGCGTCGCCCCCGAGACCGCAACCGAAACAATGCCAGACACCCTTGCCAACAGCTGACCGACAACGACACGGTGTCCCCTATCGGAGCGGAACGGACAGAGAGTGCTCTAACAGCCAGCGCCGGCCCCCCTAACCTCAGCGACCTCGACCAGGGCCACAAGATCCGTGGCCTCCTCGAACCAGCACCGCCACCCTGCGATGCCACAATGCCCTCCCCTCCGAGCGAAGCAACGCCAGGTTCCCCACCCAACCGCCGCGTACTCCCACGCGTACTCCGACGCGTACTCCGGTCCCTGACCTGGGAGAACACCGCGCCCGCTCCACGGCACGGTTACGTCCTCGGTGGCGCCTGCCTCTCACCCACGTCGGCTGCACCGCCCCGGCTCCCCCCGACGGTTACCAATCGAGGCAGAGCCCGGCACTCCACAACCCACACCCCACCGGACCCAACCCAGATCAGGCCGACCGGCGCAGCGAGACAAGGCAACGACGGACACGCCGACACGGCACGCCCCCCCGCCTACAAGGCCCAGCCCCCAGGGACAACCCCGCTACCCCAAGAAAGGCCCACACACCAGACGGGCCAGCGCCCACAGGACGGCAAACAAGCGAACTCATGTCGAGACGCTCAGCCCGGTCTTCACCAAACCAACGGTCACCGGCCCCCCGCCCGGAGCGGCGACACATGTCCACACCGAAGACCACCCAGCGGCACCCGCGTACTCCGCGTACTCCGCGTACTCCCCCGCGTACTCCCCCGCGTACTCCGGTCCCTGACCTGGGGTTTCACCCCGCCGGCAGCGACACTGGAAAGCTGGTCCCCGACCATCCCTACCTTCGCCCGGCGACACAGGTACCCACCCCCGTTTACCGCTGTCGCCGCCTGGTCGACCGCCCTAGACGTCCCACAGACTGCATCCCGCCGGCCGCTACCGGCTGTCCCCCACCCCTCCGGCCCCGCAACCGGGTCTCTAGTGCCTCCGCCCCGCCGCGGCGGCCTGGACAGGCTCGGAGAGGCTAGAACGCCAGGTGGACAACCGGGAAGGGGCCGGTGGCGGGGGTTCCGGGGCGGCTCCTCCAGCCGGGCGAAGCAGGTGTCTACAGAGACGCCGGCAGCCCGGGCTCTCCTAGGTTTTAAATGGGGCTCTGACCTGGGAGATCGTGCGGGTTCGCCGGCCGCGGAGCGGGGGTCCCGGATGTGCGACGGTTCGGTGGCCGCAAGGTCGAGGAAGGAGGTTAGGGATGCGACGAAGAGGGTGTGATGGTGAGGGGGGTAGGTTTCTTCGGGAACCTGGGTGATCCAAGGGGAGGCCGGAAACGTGGAGGCGGGGGTGTTCGGGGGGACGGGGCGGTCGGAGCTGCGGGTGGCTGGTGTGTACACGGGTAAACGGGGGGTGGATACGTAGGTAAACGGCGGGTGCCCGAGCAGGGACAGACGGGGTCGGGAAGGCGGAGGTACGTTTGCATTAAAATGCGGACACAGGTAAACACCCCCCTGTTTACCTATGTACACACCCCTCCGCACACTGTGGTAGACACCCCCGTGCCGGCGTTGACAGAATCCCGGTTAACCGGACCAATCTGAGCTGCTGTCCGGAACGCGATCATGTGCCTCCCATGCCTGACAGTCGGCTCCAGCTCCCCGCCCGCCAAAGCCGGCCCTGGGCTTTCTGTCGTCTCATAAGCACCCCGGGCGCAGGCTGCCACGGCCACCGGTTCACACCACCATCAACCAAAGATCGCTGCATGACATTTGACCCAGGCGGACATCCCGGGCCGGTGCAGGCGCGTACTCCTCAAATGCGCAGGTCAGCGCGCAGAGTACGCGTGCCGGTACGCGCAGGAGTACGCGCCAGTACGCGTCCCCCTGGTTAGGTTCCGCACCCAACCAGAGGCCCGGCCGCAAACGCAAACGGGGCCCTGAGACCGTCGAGAACGACCCGCAACAAGGAAGAAGAGGGTCAGATGAGACAAACACCCAGAACACACCGCGGTACCAGCAACCCAGCCCCGAGGACTCCACGAACCCCCGACGCGGGACCACACATCAGAATCCTGAGACAAGCCGACGTGATACAACTCACCGGCCTCAGCAGAACCACGATCTGGCGACGGGTCCGAGACGGATCGTTCCCGCCGCCCATCCGCCTAGGACCCCCCACCACCCGAGCCAAAGGCTGGCGCCAAACCGACCTACAAGACTGGTTCGACAGCCTCCAACCCGCACCATGACCCACCCCAAACACACCCGGCGGAGAGCCGCAAAACCACGACAGATCGCCAACCGCGCACAGCCGACAAGTCCACCACCCTCCCCAACACGCCGCTTGAATCGCCCCGGGGGTTGCCGAAGCTTATACCGTTGATGTAGCTGGTTCTGTGGTTGTGCTCTCCCATGGTGTGACCCGATTAGGAGCTCAGAGTTGATCATCGAGATTCCTCACCCCCCATTGACGCGAATAGCCGATCGCGGGGTGGGGTTGGCCCGTGTTGGCAGGTCTTAGATGGAATGGCCCAGCCGTCTGAAGCGAGGCCTAGCGGAAGGCTTGTGCGATGGCGTGAAGCCGGTCGGCTTGGTCTTTGATCCACAGGGCGGCTTCGGGCCAGGCTTCTTGGTCGTCTCGATCCCATGTCCGGAGAACGGAGACACTCCTCCCGTTCTCGCTCTCGGACACCTCATTCCCATCCAGCTCCTGGTCGGCCATGGACTCGCGGATGGTTCGGGAGTACTGCACCATTCGCTGAGCTCGGCCGGACGGGTTCTTGGAGGGAGAAGCCCTGAGGTACAGACCTATCGACTCGCGGCGCAGACTGACACCGACCATGTCGCCCAGTTCGTTCAACTGCCGCGTCCAAACACTCCAGCCACGCCACCCGTCACCCTGACCAGGTAGGCCTCCCTTCTCCGCTTCGAGAAGTCTCCAGAATGCCTTCCCCATGTCCGGCGTGTCCTGGAACTCCACCTCGACCAGAGTGCCGCATCGGTTGCCCATCTCTCGACACGCGGCGGCGCTAGCGGAGAAGTCACGCCGGTAGGGATACAGAACGTAGGACTCGTGGCCAGGCACCGCTCGCATGGTCAAGGTTCCGGCCTTGCTGCCCGCCCGATACCGGCTGGCCAGCTGCAGGGTCGACGAGAGTGCCTCACCATGTAGACGCTCCGCGTTGTCAGAGTCGTGGCTGAGTAGCGCTCCGGCAACGTTCAACACCATCTGACTCGCATAGGTCTCCTGATGCCAGTCGCCTCCGTCTATGCGCCATCGCATCCGCCATTTGCTGCCCGGCGCTGCGCGCGGGACCGCATCCGGATCGGACCACGGCCAGAGGCTTAGCGCCCGGTCTGCCAATTCCTCGGCCCGCCGTCTGAGCACGGCTTCATCCCAGGCCTCCTCGTCGGCGATTTGCCTGGTCAATAGCACGCCGCTGCGCTCCATGATCGCCCGTTTCTCCGCGAAGGGCTTCGCTCCCATCTCCGGGTTCACACCGCTCAGGGTGAGGTTGGCGAGCTGGTGGCACCAAGACTTGTGGATCCGCTCAGCGTCCTCTCCCAACACCGACCTCCACTCGTCGGTCAGTTTCCGAGGCATCACATGCTCAACGGTCAGACATCGTCGGGCGGGAGCGTCGCCGCGCTGCTCCGAGTCCATCATGGCGCACAACACCGCCTTCGTGGCACGCGTTGCGCTGCCGCCATACGCCTTTCGGCTCCGGATCCCAGCCCGAACCGCTTCGTCGTCGGGAACCTCCACGCGCCAGTTCCGTAGCCTCCGTATCCGTTCCAGCCAGAACTCGGCCGGATCCTCGTCAGGGCTCGGACCGGACCGGTGGGCAAGCTCGGCGAACGCTTTGTTCATCCCAGCCATCGGGCGGTCTGACAGCCAGAAACGCGTAACCCAGGTCCCGATCCCAGCCAACACCCTGCTCAGAGTCGCCTCCGTCCACTCGACTTCGCCGGCCGTAGCGGCTTCATGGAGGAGACGCAGGGTCAGGGGTCGATGCGTATCGAAACCCATAGCCCGCAGGTGACGGAGCCCCCGTTCGACACCCCGGTACGGGTGCTGGCTTGCACCCGTCAGGACGCCATAGTGTGCAGCGAGGTCGGCCAGATCGGCTATGAGCGCCCGCCGATCCTCTCCCCTGCCGCTCCGCACCGCCCACCGTCGCAGATCCTCATACACCCGCCTGACGCCTCGCAACTCGCCGGTCTGCCATCGCAAGAAGTCGCGGAGGAAGATGTCGATCGGATCGGTCGAGTACTCGGCACCCAGCAAGGCTTCTATCCGCTTCCAATAGCGATCGTGGAGCTCCTGCTGTTCCGCATCCTCCAAACCCATCAGCAGCCAGTTCTTGAGCTTCTCGCTCTCTGTCAGGGGCCGCCCCGTGGCATTCAGGCTCTCGAAGATCTGTTGAGGATCATCGTGGTCGCCAAGGCCGATACTCACCACCCGCAGCCGTTCCAGACCCTTCAAAAGCAATGCGATGTCACTCCTTCGGACCAGCCTTCTAGCGATCCTCCAAGCCTGGGCAACCGCACCCGGACCACGCGGGATACCGTCGAGGCCCGACCGGTACTCATCTTCATCACCGTCCTGCAGCCGAAGCTTGGGGAACCGGTCGGCACTCTTCCCCGGATTCGTAAGACGATCATCCATAATGGTCCGCCCAGTCCAGACCCCACATTCCCCGTCGGGACCAAGCTCCTCCGCTATGCAGGCGAGCAGGATGCTGACTGTGGTAAGTCTCTGCTGCCCGTCTACAACACGATGCACCGTCACCGGTGCCGGGACCCGTGACTCCGGGAACGTAAGAAGGGTGCCTCCATAATGAGCCGGTTCAGAACCCAACTTCGACTCTGCCACGGCCAAGAGATCCTCGACCAGCCTCTCGATGTCGGACTCCCCCCAGCAGTAACGGCGCTGCCAACGCGGAACCACGTACTGCACCTGCGAGTTGAACAACTCCAAAAACGCGATGTGTCGTGTATCCATGGATAACCCCACCCGATGACCAACCACCGTAGCCCGAGACGCCTAACGCCCCAGAACACAGAATGTAGCAAACCACCTGGGCTCGACCCGACAGCCAGACAACCAAACACCGACGCCACCGCGAACAAATACCAAGTCACCGCACAGGCCCAGAAACCAAAAGCATGAAGGGCCGGCGACGTGCGAGAGTTCCTCACCACGCAGCTACAGCACAGGCCGTCAAAGAAGAAGCAGCAAGGTCACGTACAAGACGTGGCCAAAGCGGTACAGGCAACGGAACCGGCCACAAGCAAACCGGCCCGCCCCCCCGGAGACTCAGAGATCCCCCCGGTGGTGATCGCCAACACCGGTTGGGACACCCGGCTAAACAGGCCGCCTGCTCATACTCCGAGAGGTGCGGCAACCCGAAACCCAAAAGAGGGGTACCGCGGTAAACAGGGGGTGTTTACCTGTGTCCGCATTTTAATGCAAACGTACCTCCGCCTTCCTCCGGCTTTCTGACCCCCGCCTGTCCCTTCCTCGGGCACTCTCCGTTTACCCACGTAACCACCCCCGGGTACCCGAGTACACACCCTGCCACCCACCGCCCCGACCACCCCGCCTCCACGTTTCCGGCCTCCCTTGGATCACCCAAGTTCCCGAAGAAACCCACCCTCCTCACCATCACACCCCCTTCGTCGCATCCCTACCCTCCTTCCTCGATCTGCAGCCACCGAACCGCCGCATATCCGGGATCCAGCCCCGAGGCGGACGGCGGGCCCGCACGATCTCCCAGGTCAGAGCCCCGTATCACATCTAGGAGAGCCCGGGCTGCCGGCGTTTCTGTAGACACCTGCTTCGCCCGGCTGGGGGAGCCGCCCCGGGACCCTCCGTCTCCGGTCCCCTTCCTGGTTGTCCACTTGGCCTTCTAGCCTCTCGGAGCCTGTCTAGGCCCCCCTGGTCAGCCCGCCGCGGCGGGGTCGGAGCAGTGGAGAACCCCGGTTGCGGGGCCGAAGGGGTGTGGGGGACAGCCGGTAGCGGCCGGCGGGAAGCAGTTTGTGGGACTGTTTAGGGCGGTCGACCAGGCGGCGACAGCGGTAAACGTGGGTGGGTACCTGTGTCGGCGGGCGAACGTACGGATGGTCGGGGACCAGCCTGCCGGTGTTGCTGTCGGCGGGGTGAAACCCCAGGTCAGGGACCGGAGTACGCGGCGGAGTACGCGCGGGAGTACGCGGAGTACGCGGGTGCCGCTGGGTGGTCTTCGGTGTGGACCTGTGTCGCCGCTCCGGGCGGGGGACCGGTGACCGTTGGTTTGGTGATGACGGGCTGAGCGTCTTGACCTGAGTTCGCTTGTTTGCTGTCCTGTGGGCACTGGCCCGGCTGGTGTGTGGGGCCTTTCTTGGGGTGGCGGGGTTTTCTCTGTGGATGCTGGGCCTTGTCGGCGGGGGGGCCGTGAAATGTCGGCGTGTCCGTCGACGTCTTGTCTCGCTGCGCCGGTCGGCCTGATCTGGGTTGGGTCCGGTGGGGTGTGAGTTGTGGAGTGCCGGGCTCTGCCTCGATAGGTAACCGTCGGGGGGGAGCCAGGGCGGCGCAGCCGACGTGGGTGAGAGGACCGGGGCCGGGCAGGACGTAACCCGGCGGTGCTGGAGCGGGCGCGGGATTCTCCCAGGTCAGGGACCGGAGTACGCGGGGGAGTACGCGTCGGAGTACGCGGCGGTCGGGTGGGAACCTGGCGTTGCTTCGCTCGGAGGGGAGGGCATTGTGGCATCGGAGGTGGCGGCGCTGGTCAAAGACGCCACAGATCTTGTGGCCCTGGTCGGTGAGGTCGCTGAGGTTAGGGGGCCGGGCGCCGCCGCTAAAGCACTCTGCCGTTTCCGCGCCGACAAGGGACACTCTGTCGTTGTCGGTCAGCTGTTGGCAAGGGTGTCGGGCATTGTTTCGGTTGCGGTCTCGGGGCCGACCGCTCTCGATTCAAGGTCCTCGCCGAGGAAGTAGCCGCCCGTGAAACCCATGGCGGCGAGAACCGCATCCGCGCGGCCGGGCTCCCTCAAACCAAGACCCTCGACATTGTTCGACTTCGCCCACCAACGATCCGTGTCCCGAGCCCAGATCGCGCATCTCCACCAGCTCGACTTCGTCCCCAAAGCCCACAACGTGATCTTCCTGGGTCCTCCCGTAACCGGCAAGACACACCTGCCCATCGCGCTCGGGGTCCACCCAGCCCGCCGTGGCTAATCGAGTCGCGTTCGCTACCGCCACCCACCGGGCTCACCCGCTCTCCGAAGTAAGAAACACGGGACCGGCTCACCGACCACCTGGACCGCCTCACCCCAATCCCCCTTATCGTCATCGCCCAAGCTCGGATACATCCCCTTCCACCCCGAAGCTGCTTCACTATTCTTCTTCCTCATTTCATCACGCTGCGAACACAATCGCTCCTCGTCACCTCCAACAAGAACTTCTCATCCTCAGCAGAAATCTTCGGCGACGCCGTAGCCGTCGCAGCCATGGTCGACCGCTTAGTCCACCACGCAGAAGTCATCGTCCTCAAAGGGCAGAGCTACCGACTCCGAGGTAAACGAACCGAGGCCATCCACCAACCCACCCACTAGACCGCGCAGTTTTCAACCGGCCAAAACCGCGCAACATTCGACCGGCCTTGACAACCGGGCGACCATCCTCGGTAGCCTTATCGTCGAGCATTCTGCCGATCGGAGGAGTCCGTGCTTGGTGCTGAGGACCTGTACAGGGCAATCGAAGCCGATGACGGCGACCGGATCAAGTACCTGCTGACGATCCGGCCGGGACTTGTCAACTCCGCCGTGGAGGCACCTCCGCCGATTCACTGGGCGACCTGGTCGAGGTCTTTCCACGGCGCCCGCTTGTGGATAAGTGGCTCTTCGGAAATGAGGGGGAGCACGGGATCTGCCAGGGCGAGTCGGAATCCACCAGGAGTGAGGAGGGGTCCTCCATAATCGGCTGTTGAGAAAACACATCCGAGGCAGGAGGACCCTGTGGAAACTGATCCCTGCGTGCATGTGCGAGGAGCTGGTAGGCCTAGGCGACGTTGATCTGGTCGGGATCGACGACTCCGGGGAGGGAACACCCGAAGCCTGGTTCCGGTCACAACCGGTGGGGTGGCGGATTGGGATCCGCTGGGCGGTGTTGGACATGTCAGGTCCCTATCGCACGGCCTACGACCGGGTCCTGCCCAACGCTCTGCAAGTCGCAGATCCATTCCACGTCATCCGCCTCGCCAATCAGCGACTCGACGAGGACGTCGCAGAGTCCAGAACGAAACCTTGGGGCACAGGGGCCTTAAAGCTGACCCGCTGTATCGGATACGACGCCTCCTCACCGCAGCCCACGAACGGATCAGCGACCGGGGCCGAACCCGCCTCCGTGGCCTCCTCGACGCCGGTGATCCCCACGGCGAGGTACGCACCGCCTGGCACGGCAAGGAAACCGTTCGAGGCATCTACGAGATCGACAGCCCCGCCGTCGCGCTCCGATGCACCCTGCAGCGCGCCGACGACGTCGGGGAAGAATCCTGCCCACCGGAGGTCAACAAACTGGAACGTACTGCCAGCCGCTGAACCCCTCAGATCACTAACTGGCACCCCTCGAAGGTGACCAACAGATGCCACCGAAGCTCTCAACAACCTGATCAAGAGAATCAAACGGGCAGCCTTCGGGTTCCGCAACTTCGCGAACTATCGAATCCGGGCTCTCCTGTATGCGGGCAAGCTCAACTGGGACCTGCTCCCTGCGGTCACTCCTCCGTGAAATCCGAAGAGCCACAAATGTACCCACTGGACGGCCAAGCTGGTTTCGTCTTGAGTCGCATACGCACGTTAGAGGTCGTCCGCGGAGATGGAGAGTCGTGTTGGAGAGCGCTGCTGGCTGTCCCTCTCGTAGTTGTATCGGGCGGTCCGGAGTGGCACCCTATCCTACTACTAAGAGCGTTAGCGGATAGGTGGGGAAATCCACCGGTTGGGATGTGATCTCGGGTTTGATACCGAGTGAAACCATTTCCCCAACCGGTGGAGGCAGCATTATGCGCGCGCTCGAACCCGAAGTCACAAACGCGGTGTGGGCTGCGATTGAACCGCCCCGGGTTTGCCGGAGAGTGTTTTACTTGACACCAGCTACCTGGGCTGGGGTGTGTTCGAGATGGTAGTTGGCCTCCCTTTCTGCTGGTGGTATGTCCCCGATGGGC
>JAPOQZ010000149.1 GCA_026710435.1 bacterium
CAACCCACCACCGACGCTGTGGTCTCTACCAGCATCAACAACTCACCGTCGTCCTCGGTCGCGGCCCGGAGACGGAACCCGTCCAAACCCAGAACCGTGACGTTCAAGGAGCTATCGTTACCAGCCATCTGTGGCCTCCTTCCCTAGCAGGCGTTCTATCCCGCTAAGTGTCGTGAGGCCACAGACCAAAACCAAGCATTTACACCACCCCCCAACAACAGCTAGTCCCTACTCCAACGCGAAGAGCCGGCAAACCATCACGCCGCGTCGCGTGGCCTCGGCTACATCGTGTCATATCGGACGCTGGCGGTGGACAGAACCCTCAGCCGGGGGATGCGTCGAAGAACTCCCTGTCCGCCGGGGTCGGAGGATCGAGCAGACCGCCCGGCGCGGTGGCCAGATCGGCGATCCGGGGGCGGAGTGGGGATGCCGCTCCACACGCAGGACCCGTCCGCGATGTGCGATCCCGAGACGGGATCTGCCTCCGGGCACCGAAGATGCGCACCGTCGGTCGAGCGACCATGGCACAGGCGCTGCCCGGAACCGAACCGTCAAGCCAGCAGCCGCTCAGAAGACCGGGTAGGTGTACTCCTTGGCGGTTATGAACTCCAGTAAGGCCGGCGTACCCTCCCGGGTCTGCTCGATTCCGCGCCGGATAGCGGGAATCACCTCCGATGGATCGGTGACCCGCTCGCCGTAGGCGCCGAACGCACGGGCCATGTCGGCATAGTTGCCGGAGATGTCGGTGCTGCCGTACTTCTCCTGGGCGACCCGCATTATCGGGATCTCGATCGCCATCGAGGAGTTGTTGAGCAGGATGGAGAGGATCGGGATGCGCTCCCGCACCGCGGTCTCGAAGTCCATGCCGGTGAAGCCGATGGCGGCATCCCCCCACACGTTGATGCAAAGTTTGGCGGGCCGGGCCAGCTTCGCTCCCATGGCCAGCCCCAAGCCGTATCCCAGTTGCGTGGTCTTGCCCCAGCCCAGGTAGCTCAAGGGTTCCCGGCTCACCCAGAATGGAGACATCTGATCTCGAGGGCTTCCTGCGTCATGGGTGATGATGGTCTCGTTCAGGTCGACCGTCTGGAGCAGGTCCCAGATCACCCGGTAGGGCGACAGGGGCTGCTCGTCCGAGGTCAGCCTGGGCATCCAGTCTGCGATCCAGCCGTCATGGATGCGCCGGATGCGGTCGGCGAGACCTGCTCGGTCCGCTGCCTCCGGGAGCGGACGTTCCTCGAGTTCAGCGAGCAGCGCCCGGAGAACCAGCTTGGCGTCACCTACGACGGGATGCTGGACTTCGAGGTCCTTGTTCAGGTCGTCGGGGTCGAGGGTGGCGTGGATGAAGGTCTTGCCGGGGGGCATCCGGAGGCCGAAGTCGGTAGTTGTGAAACTGCACCCGATTCCGAGGATCACGTCGGCATCGTCTAGGAAGCGGCGGACGGCGAGGGTCGTCGACCGTCCTGCCGAACCCAGGGAGAGGGGGTGCCCCTCGTCGAAGGCGCTCTTGCCGCCGAGGCTGGTGGTCACCGGAGCATTCAGCAACTCGGCGAGCTCGCGTAGTTCCGGCCAGGCCCGTGCATAGTGGACGCCCTGGCCGGCATATATCACCGGCCGCCGGGCCCGCGCGAGGACCTCGGCCGCCGGTGCGGCATCGTCGGGATCGGGACCGGTCCGGGTCGCGAAGCCGGACGTGTACTGAACGGGCCCCGGCACATCCTCGTCGAACAGGTCGAAGGGAATCTCGACCAGCACAGGGCGGGGCCGCCCGTTGCGGAGACGGGCGAAGGCCCGGCGCATCACCTCTGGCACCGCCTCGGCGACCGTCACCCGCTCCGACCACTTGGTGACGTGGCGGTAGTTGAGGCATGAGTCGAAGTTGGGTTCCACCTGGGCGAGGCGCCTCGGGTAACCGGCTGGGAGGACCAGTATGGGAACCGACTCGCCGTACGCCTGTGCCACGCCGCCGAACGCGTTCTCCGCGCCGGGCCCGTGCTGCATGGCGAACACTCCGACGCGGTCCCCGGAATTGACCCGGCTGAAGGCATCGGCCATGTGCAGGCCGACCCTTTCCTGCCGCACGACGATGGTGCGGATGTTCGCTTCGGCACAGGCTTCGATTACCGGGTTGACGGGGTAGCAGACGATGAACTCGACGCCCTCCCTCTTGAGGATCTCGGCGACAACGGCGGCGACCTTCACGATCTAGGAGGCTGAGCAATCGACCAGCGGCAGGCCCGAGGAGTCGTCATTGGTCAGCACACTCCTAGCCTCGGGATCGACGGTGGCGACCCTACCGGCCATCGGTTCAAGCGCATGGTGACCTCATCGACGGTTGTCCGGGACCCCCAGATCCTCGATCCGGTGGCGGATCAGGAGGAGGGAGGATATCTTCCACGATCCGTCCACCTTGCGGTATTCCTCGTGGTAGTAACCGTAGCCACGGAATCCGGTCTTCTCCGGAGAAGTCGGGTACTCGATGATGTCGACCATCGCCCAGATACCCCGGGCCCTAGTCTCCGACAGGACTTCGATGTCGGGCATCGAAACGCGGTGGAAGGAGAGCCGGTCGGCGAAGTCCTTGGCGGAACCGGCGAACGAGTCGGCCCCCTGTCCCTTCTTCCAGCCCTGGAACTCGTATGCGATGTCGTCGGTGAACAGGTCGCGGAGTAGGTCCCGGTGGTTGAGGTCGACGAACCGGCAGTACCGGGCCTTGAGGCGTTTGATCTCCTCGATCGCCCGCAGTTCTTCCAAAGTGTCGAGCATTTCCCTTCTCCGGTCGGGAACGCCTTCGCACCGCTTGGCGGGGCGGATACCACTATAGGACGCGGTACCCTTGCGCGGTCGGTGGGCCGGACGGCCTGTCGGGCCGGATGAAGCCTTCCACCTATCGCCCTGGCGCGGTTCGCTGATTGCACGAAGAGGAGGAGTGAGATGGTTCGGATGAGCGCAAGCGAGGCGTTTGTAGAGACTCTCGTCGCCCAAGGGGTCACGGACGTGTTCGGCATCGTCGGCTCCGCCTACATGGAGGCGCTCGACATTTTCGAGCCGGCCGGTATCAAGTTCTGGTCGGTCGCCCACGAGCAGAACGCCGCGCACATGGCCGACGGCTACAGCCGCGTATCGAACCGCCATGGTGTGTGTATCGGCCAGAACGGGCCGGGCATCACCAACTTCGTGACGGCCATCGCCGCGGCCTTCTGGGCCCATTCGCCCGTGGTTGCCATCACCCCTCAGGCCGGTTCGATGGGAGAGGGCCTGGGAGGGTTCCAGGAGACGGACCAGATGCCCATCTTCTCGAAGATCACCAAGTATCAGGTGGAGGTCAAGCGGTTCGAACGGATTGCGGAGCTCACCCATCGGGCTTTCACGCTGGCTATGGCTGAACGCGGACCGGTGCAGATCAACATCCCCCGCGACTACTTCTATGGAGAGACCGACTACGAGATCCGCGAACCGATGGTCATCGAGCGTTCGTCGGGCGGGTCGATGGGCCTGGCCGCCGCGGCACGCCTGCTCGCGGAGGCCCGCTTCCCGGTGCTGATGGCCGGCGGTGGTGTGGTCATGGGAGGCGGCCAAGCGGAAGCATTGGAACTAGCGGAGTTGCTGGGGGCGCCGGCCATCTGCTCGTACCTTCACAACGACGCACTCCCGGCTAGCCACGACCTCGCCTGCGGTCCCATCGGCTACCAGGGCTCCAAGGCCGCGATGCGGATCGTGTCCCAGGCCGATGTGGTCCTGGCGCTCGGCACGCGGCTCGGTCCCTTCGGTACGCTTCCGCAGTACGGCATCGAGTACTGGCCGGACGACGCCCGGATCATCCAGGTCGATTCCGACCACAGGACGCTGGGGCTCGTCAAGCCTGCCGAGGTCGTCATCCACGGCGACGCCGGGGCCGTCGCCGCCGAATTGACGAGGCGATTGCAGGGCAGAGAGTTGGTCTCGGCGGCAACCCGGGATGACAGGATGGCCCGGGTGAGGGCGGAGAAGGAGGCGTGGAGGCGGGAACTCGACGCCATCTCCTCGTCCCAGGACGTGCCGATGGCACCCCGCACCGCGCTGCGGGAACTGGAGCTTGCCATGCCCGAGAACGCCATGGTGACCACCGACATCGGAAACATTTGCTCGGTGGCCAACTCGTACCTGAGCTTCGACCGGCCCAACAGCATGTTCGCGGCGATGATGTTCGGCAACTGCGGGTACGCCTATCCCACCGCCATGGGTGCCAAAGTGGCGGCACCGGAACGGCCGGCCGTTGCCTACGTGGGGGACGGCGCCTGGGGAATGAGCTTGGCGGAGGTCCTGACCTGCGTACGGGAGAACATCCCCGTCGTGGCCTGCGTGTTCAACAACCGTCAGTGGGGCGCGGAGAAGCGAAACCAGATCGACTTCTACGACGACCGCTACGTGGGCACCATGCTCGAGAACCCGAGCTTCGCGGCCATCGGACGGGCTATGGGCGCCGAGGGTGTGGTCGTGGAGAAGCCGGGCGAGGTGGGCGACGCCCTGCGCGCCGCGGTCGAATCCGACCGGCCGACCGTCCTCGAGATACAGGTGAGCCAGGAACTCGGTGAGCCCTTCCGCCGGGACGCGCTCCAGATGCCGGTGCGCCTCCTCGAGAAGTACGCCAAATACAGCAGCGAATAGGAGGTGAAGGAGCTCCGGACTCGGGTTCACGATCTTCAAGGCCCGCCGGTTCTTTCTCCTGGACTTGACGCTCGCGTCCGTCATTCTCATCAGCATCCTGGGCGTGAGCATGGACATCGTGATGCGGATGGCGGAGAAGCGGCTCATCCCCTGGAGGGGGAGGGGTTGAGCACGGGGTCAACATCATCGTGCCGGATGCACCGCCGCCAGGTTGAAGTGAGGAGCGTCACGGTGAACGGACACACCGTCCGGACCGGCGTCTAACCTTCCTGGCAGTCTTTATGCAGTACGGATTCGTGATCGACCAGACCTCGTGCATCGGTTGCCACGCGTGCACCGTGGCGTGCAAGACCGAGCACGACGTCCCGCTGGGGGTCAACCGGACCTGGGTCAAGTACATCGAGAAGGGCAGGTGGCCCGACACCCGGCGTTTCTTCTCCGTGATGCGATGCAACCACTGCACCGATGCCCCCTGCGTGTCGATATGCCCGACCGGTGCCCTGTTCCGCCGGGATGATGGGATCGTCGATTTCGACACCAGCCTCTGTATCGGGTGCAAGAGTTGCCTGCAGGCGTGCCCTTACGATGCGCTGTACATCGATCCGAACGACCACACCGCCCAGAAGTGCAACTACTGCGTGCACAGGGTCGAGGTCGGTTTGGAGCCGGCCTGTGTGGTGGTGTGTCCCGAGGGCGCCATCATATCGGGGGATCTGGATGATCCGACCACGCCCATCTCGCAGATGGTGGCCTCGGAGAACCTCTCCCAACGCTCGGTCGAGCAGGGAACCTCACCCAACCTCTGGTACCGGGGGGTGGAGAAGGCGAGCATAGATCCGCTCGGCGCGGTCGACCCCGGCGACGGGGGAATATGGCGCGATCCGGCGCCCTCCTTCCTGTCGGTCGATCTGACCCCTACCCCGTCTCCGTCCCGACCGTCCCGGCCTGACAGCGTGCCCCGTGTCGTATACAACACCGACCATCCCATGCCATGGGGGTGGCGTGTGTCGAGCTACTTCCTCACCAAGGGGATATCCGCCGGGCTAGCGATCGTGGCGGCGCTGGCGCTGCTGTTCGGGGCTGACGCGGGCACCGCCTTTGTCCGCTGGGGCGCCCCCCTGATCTCCGCAATCTTCCTGGCCCTGACCGGGGTGCTGCTCGTTGCAGACCTCAAGCGGCCCGACCGCTTCTACTTCCTGCTTACCAAGGGCCGGTCCGGATCCTGGCTGGTGAAGGGCGCCTGGATCCTTGCCGCGCACGCCGTGCTCCTCGGGCTGTGGTTCGTCCTCGGTATTGCCGGGTCCGGCTACCTCCCGGTGTTCATCTGGGCTGCCGGGGCGGCCGGGTTGGGCGTGGCCGGGTACACAGCCTTCCTGTTCGCCCAGGCGGAGGGCCGCGATCTGTGGCAGAGCCCCATGCTGCTTTGGCACATGCTGGCCGCAGCTGTGGCGGTGGGTGGAGGCGCCGGACTCGTATCCGGTGGCCTATTCGAGCTTGGCTCGCGAATCATGGGCGTCTTCGCCTGGGCCCTGGTGGCCGGCGCCGCAGCGCTTGCCCTCATCGGGTTGGCAGAAATGGTCTCTCCACATCCGACCGCCAACCACGCCGCCGCCATGCACCACCTCACGAGAGGCGCTTATGCCCGGGAGTGGTGGTGGGGAGGCCACGTGGTCGGGGTGGTGCTTCCGCTGGTGCTGGGTATCGTCTTCCTGGCTGGCCCGGATGGCCTCTGGTGGCTGGCGGGCCTGGGTGGGCTGGCCGCGATGGCGGGTGTCTGGTGCGCGGACGACGCGTACGTCAGAGCGGGCCAGAGCGTGCCCCTCTCATGAGCGACGGAGCAAGGCAATGAACGGTAAACCGGACCTTCCCGACTCGGGACAGATTCCCCGGTTGGTCCCGGGGTCGGGTCTCGTGCCCTTCCCACCCACCGAGTCGTGGGACGATTGGGAGGAGTACGACGCCAAGGCTTGGCCCGAACGGGTCAAGCGCCGCTACCGGCTGGTCCCGACCACCTGTTTCAACTGCGAGGCGGGGTGCGGCCTGCTCGCCTATGTCGACAAGGACAGCGGCAAAGTCCGCCGCTTCGAGGGCAACCCCGAGCACCCGGGCTCGAGAGGACGAAACTGTGCCAAGGGTCCGGCGACTCTCAACCAGATGTACGACCCGGAACGCATCCTCCATCCTCTCCGCCGAGCCGGACGGCGTGGCGAGGGGAAGTGGGAGCCGGTCAGCTGGGAGGAAGCCCTCGGCGACATAGCCGGTCGCATCCGCACCGCTCTTCTCGAAGACCGCCACGACGAGATCATGTACCACGTCGGGAGGCCCGGCGAGGACGGCTTCATCGACCGCATCCTCCGGTCGTGGGGGGTGGACGGGCACAACAGCCACACCAATATCTGCTCGGCGGGGGCCCGGACCGGATACGCGATGTGGATGGGCTTCGACCGTCCCTCTGCCGACTTCGCGAACGCCCGGTTCATCCTGCTGCTGTCCGCCCAACTCGAGTCGGGCCACTATTTCAACCCCCACGCCCAGCGCATCATCGAGGCGCAGCAGGCCGGGGCAAAGGTGGCGACCATCGATCCGCGCCTGTCCAACACGGCATCCATGTCCGACTACTGGCTTTCTCCCTGGCCGGGGACCGAGGCGGCCATGCTGCTGGCGGTGGCGGCCCGGCTGCTCGAATGGGACGCGGTGGACCACGAGTACATGCGCCGGTGGGTCAACTGGGAAGCCTCGCTCGCCGCCCGGGCGCCGGAGAAGCCCCGCACCTACGACAGCTTCGTCGAGTTGCTGAGCGAGACTTACAGCTCCTACACCATCGAGTACGCCGCCGCGGAGACCGGGGTGGAGGCTTGGCGGATCGAAGCCGTGGCCCGCGGCATCGCCGATGCGGGAAGCCGTTTCGCGTCCCACACCTGGCGGGCGGCCGGGTCGGGCAACCTCGGCGGCTGGCAGGTGGCCCGGTGCCTCTTCTTCCTGCATGTGCTTACCGGCTCGGTCGGCACCGTTGGGGGAACCTCTCCCAGCGCTTGGGACAAGTTCAAGCCCGACCACTGGAACATGCCGCCCCCGGCTGATCGATGGAACGAGTTGATCTGGCCGGCCGAGTTCCCCCTGTGCCACTACGAGATGAGCTACCTCCTACCTCACTTCCTGAAGGAGGGGCGGGGCCGGCTCGAGGTGTACTTCACCCGGGTCTACAACCCGGTGTGGACCAATCCCGATGGGTTCAGCTGGATCGAAGCCCTCACCGACGAGGATCGGGTCGGTTTGCACGTCGCTCTCACCCCCATCTGGTCGGAGACGGCCTGGTTCGCGGACTACGTCCTTCCGATGGGAGTGGGCGCAGAACGTCACGACACCCACTCCTACGAGACCCATGCCGCCCGGTGGCTGGGCTTCCGCCAGCCGGTGCTGCGGGTGGCGGGGGAGCGCGCCGGCCAGCGCTACGAACGAACCTACGAAGCCAACCCCGGCGAGGTGTGGGAGGAGAACGAGTTCTGGATCGACCTCTCGTGGAGGATCGATCCAGACGGAGGGCTGGGCGTTCGCGGCTGGTACGAGTCGCCCGATGACGCCTCCCGTCCGGTGAGCGTCGACGAGTACTACGGGTGGATGTTCGACAACTCGGTGCCCGGACTTCCGGAGCGGGCCGCCGGGGAAGGGCTCACCCCACTGGAGTACATGCGGAAGTACGGGGCGTTCGAGATCGACCGGGACCGCTACCGGATCAACGAGTCCACCGTGGAGCCGGACCAGCCGGGGGTGGAGATCGACGGGGTCCGCCGAAGCGGATTCGTCTCGCCGTCCCGCCTGCTCGAATGGCACTCCGAGACGCTGGAGTCCTGGAACTGGGCCGAGTCCGCCATCCCCACCTATCTCAAGTCCCATGTCCACTGGCGGGACCTCGACCTGGAAGGTAACGAGCGCATCCTGCTACCCATCTTCCGGCTGCCGACCCTCATCCACACCCGGTCGGGCAACGCAAAATACCTATACGAGATCAGCCACGGCCACCCGCTCTGGATGAACCCTCTGGATGCCGACGACCTCGGGTTCGAAACCGGTGACCTGGTCCGCATCAGCACCGACATCGGCTACTTCGTCATGCGGGCATGGCGGACAGAAGGGCTCCGGCCCGGGGTTGTGGCGGCCTCCCATCACATGGGTCGGTGGCGACTGGACCCCAACATTGGCAACGAACGCTGGTCCTCGGCGCTGGTGGATATCGACCGGCATGACGATGGGTGGCTGCTGAGGCACAAGACCGGCATCGAACCCTTCCGGTCGGAGGACCCCGACAGCGAGCGCATATGGTGGCGCGACCCCGGCGTGCACCAGAACCTGGCCTTCCCGGTGCATCCCGATCCGGTGTCGGGTATGCACGCCTGGCACCAGCGGGTCCGGCTCGACCCGGCCCCTCCCGACGATCGTTACGGCGATGTCTACGTCGACACCGCGCGATCCCACGAGATATACCGCGACTGGATGTCACGCACCCGGCCCGGGCCCGGGCCGGGAGGTCTGCGCCGGCCGCTCTGGCTGACCAGGCCGCTGCCACCGGTCCCGGATGCCTTCCGAGCCTGACCACCTCCGGGGGTCTACCTCCGGGACCGCCCCGGCGATAGGGGCGTCGATCTTCTTCACTGCCGACTCCATCCAACCGGCCGAGCTCGGACCCGAACTCGAAGCACGCGGGTTCGAGTCCCTCTGGTTGCCCGAGCACTCCCACATCCCGCTGGCACAGCAGCGAGAGCTGGGAGACCGGCGGCTCCCCACCAAGTACGAGGTCCTATACGACGCTTTCGCATCTCTCGCAGTGATCGCAGCCACCACGCAGCGGATCCTGCTCGGCACCGCCATCACCCTCCTCGGGATACGTGACCCGATCTGGACCGCCAAGGCCACCGCCACCCTCGACCGCCTCTCCGGGGGCCGGTTCCTGTTCGGGGTGGGCTACGGATGGCTGAGGTGGGAATACGCCGACCACGGCATCCCGTTCGACCGGCGAAGAGCCATCACCCGGGAGAAGCTCCGAAGCGTCAAAAACCTATGGACCGCCGAGACGCCGGAATTCGAGGGTGACCACGTGCATGTGTCCCCGAGCCGCCGGGGTCCAGAACCTATGCAAGAGCCGCACCCGCCGGTACACATCGGGGCGGCGCTGGGCCCCACGACGAAGACCGACCTCGTGGAACTGGCCGACGGTTGGATCCCGCTGGGCCGCTACCCGGTGTCCGCCGCCGAGATAGACGAGGTTCAAGCCGCCGCGGCCTCAGCCGGCCGAGCGCCACTGGAGATCACCGCCTACCTCGACTACACCGCCGCCCACCGGATCGAGGAGATGGCAGAAGCCGGCTGTGACCGAGTTGTGGTATGCCTACCAACCGCCCCCGCCGGTGTGGTCGTCGAGTACTTGGACCAGATCGCCGAAGCCTGGATCGGCCCATAGCCGGGCTCCCGGAAGAGCCGCGGAGCGGTGTATCATCGTGTCCTGCGGGCTCATAGCTCAGGTTGGTTAGAGCGCATCCCTGATAAGGATGAGGTCCCTGGTTCAAATCCAGGTGGGCCCACCGGTTTCTAGTCGTTTCACAGCGGTTCTTACAGTCCTAAACCCCCAGGACAGTATGGGTTTCACGCCTGGATCCTCTCCTAATCCTCGATTTCGCCTCGTCGCTAGACTGACCGGCTAGTTTCTGGTAGTTTCATCGTACTGTGGGACATAAAGTGGGATAGAAATGAGAGGGATGTGCCAAGACTGACAGCCGCGTTCGTCCGCGGAGTGAGCAAACCGGGCAAGTATGGTGACCAGCACGGCCTGATCCTTCGGGTTCAGCCGTCCGGGTCGAAACAGTGGATCTGGCGGGGAACCGTCAACGGGAAACGTCGAGACCTTGGTCTAGGTGGCTACCCGTATGTGAGTCTGGCCGAAGCACGCGCGCAAGCGTTCGACTATCGAAGAACCGCCCGCCAGGGTGTGGACCCCGTGACGCTCCGATCAGGTGGAGTGCCGTCTTTCACACGGGCGGCCGAAACTGTGATCGCGATGCACGCAGCGAAGTGGAAGACCAGAGTTACCGAAGATGCCTGGCGTTCGACGCTGGGGGCGTACGTGCTGCCAGTCATCGGGTCGAAACAGGTAGACGCGGTCACCACGGCCGATGTGATGGCTTGTCTGGTTCCAATATGGAACAGCAAAGAAGAGACGGCGCGAAAGATAAGACAACGTATCGCCACAATCATGAGATGGGCGATTGCTCAGGGCTACCGGCAGGACAACCCCGCGGGGGATGCCGTCCTTGCCGCTCTACCGAAACAGACCCCTCGCAAGAAGCACTTCCGCGCTGTACCTCATCGCGATGTTTCCGACGCTGTCGCCACGGTCCGGGCGTCCAAGGCCGGTCCGCTAGTCCGGCTGGCGTTCGAATTCGTCGTGCTCACCGCGGCCCGGTCGGGCGAGGTGCGGGGCGCTAGGTGGTCGGAGATCGACTTCGATTCCGCAACCTGGGTGATCCCGGCCGAGCGCATGAAAGGCGATCGCGAGCACAGGGTTCCACTCTCAGGGCGGGCGCTCGAAGTGCTGGCCGAGGCCCGCCGCCAGTCGGACGGTAGCCCGTTGGTGTTCCCTCGGAAGACCGGTGGAGAGATGCCCCGATGGGTGCTCAGCAAGCTACCTGGCAGGGTCGGTATCGACGGCACCCTGCATGGGATGCGGAGTTCGTTCCGGGACTGGTGCGGCGAGACCGGCGTAGCCCGTGAAGTCGCAGAGGCATGCCTCTCGCATCGCGTCGGCAACGCCGCCGAACAGGCCTACGCAAGGAGTGACCTGCTGGAACGCCGCCGCGAACTTATGGAAGCCTGGGCGGAGTACATCGGCTAGCCCGGATCACGCAGGGAGCAGTACCGCTTCCGCAGCCAGCATCGCCCGCATTGCGAAACTGATATCCAATCGGGGTGTATCCTTCCCGAGTACAGCCAGCATTACAGCTTCCTCTTCCGCGGTCGAACACGGTCGAAACAGTGGTTTCCCAAGGTCGCGGTGCCACTGGTGGGCTTTCCGATACTGTTGGCAGAATGGCCAACATGGTGAACTCTGCCGGTCACCGGCTGGAAAGCTCCCTTCCGAGCCTTGAGCAGTTGGCCGGTTTCGCCAGCTTCATGGTGTGGATGGTTCACACCATGCCAGTAGCGCAGGTAGTGAAGCCGGCACCTTGGAGGTCGTCGGCGAGCTGGAGGGTGTATCGGAGAGCGACGGCGGAGCGGTCGATCTCGTAGATGCCTCGCACGGTTTCGGTGGCGTGCCAGGCTGTGCGGACTTCTCCGTGGGGGTCACCGGCGTCGAGGAGGCCACGGAGGCGGGTTGGCCCCGGTCGCTGATACGTTCGGCAGCCGATGTCAGTAGGCGTCGTATCCGATACAGCGGGCCATCCTTTGCGGCCCCTGTGCCCGAGGGTTTCGTTCTGGACCCGTCTGCGTACTTCGTCGAGTCGCTGATTTGGCGAGGCGGATCACATGGAATGGGTCTGCGACTTGCCCCGCGTTGGGCGGGACCCGGTCGTAGGCGGTGCGGTAGGGACCTGACATGTCCAACACCGCCCAGCGGATCCCCCAAGCCAGTCGTGGGACTGTGATCGGAACCAGGCTTCGGCACTATTAGCTGTCTTACTAGGGATTATGTCGAACCGGCTGGCGGTTGCCCACGTCTACGACAGATGTGCACCACTGCTTGTTGCGGAACTTTCCGCTCCGCCAGAACAGCGATTCTTGTCCACGCCGACAGCCTCGACCTTGCCTACCCGGTCGCCGTCGGCTTCCAAGAGTGCTTCACCCCAGCGGCGGACCTCGTCGGCGACCGTATGCCAATCACAGCCCAGCTCTTCGGCGACTTCCTCGACGGTGTTGACGATCAGCGAAATTACCCAGTCTTGATCACTGAAAATCCCCACCCTGTGACTGCAAATACCAGACGCTGAGTGGGGTCCTCTCCAAGCTGCTGACTACGAGATCGGGCAGCGAGGAGAGGGAGCCCCACCGCTGATGTTGGCACAGGAGGAATACGTGGAAGTACACGCGTTGAGGAAACGGGGATGGTCGATCTCGGCTATTGCCCGCCATCTGGGAAGAGACCGAAGAACAGTACGCGCTCACCTTTCTGGTGAGCGGATCCCCGGGCAGCGGAGGTCGGCGGAGCCGGATCCGTTCGAGGTGGTCGAGGCTTATGTGCGTCAGCGGCTGGCCGAGGATCCCCACCTTTGGGCGACTGCGCTGTTCGACGAAGCGAAGAGCCTGGGTTACGACCAGAGCTATGTGACGTTCGCCCGCAAGATCCGTGACCGGGGCCTGCGGCCGTCGTGTGCGGCGTGTGGGGGAACCAGAGGCCAGGCCGTGGCGATCATCGACCATCCCGCCGGTGAGGAATGCCAGTGGGACTGGTTAGAACTACGCGATACCCCGTGGGGGTCTCGGGTGTTCGTGCTGGTGGGTGTGCTGTCCCATTCGGGGCGGTTCCGGGCGTGGGTGAGCTCAAGCCAGGACCAAGCGCATCTGGTGGAGGGCATCGACGAGGTGCTGCGCCGCTTGGGGGGCACCGCCAGGCGGTGGCGGGTGGATCGTATGGCCACAGTCCTGGTGCCGGGCACCGACCGGATACAGGCCTCGTTCGTGGGAGTCGCCAAGCACTACGGGGTGGGGGTTGACCCGTGCCCTCCCCGGCGGCCGAACCGCAAAGGCGTAGTCGAGAAAGCCATCCATTACATAGCTCAGCGGTGGTGGCGCACGGCTGCGGTGGGGGCGCCGGCCGAGGCGCAGGACAGCCTCGACCGCTTCTGCGAGACAATCGGGGATGCCCGCCGGCGGGCTGAGGGCACCGTGGGGGAACTAGCCGATACGGAACCGCTGCTGGACCTGCCCCCGGTGCCGTATCCGGCGGAGGGGACCCTGGTCCGCAAAGTCGCTGCCAACGGGCTGGTATCGATATGGGGTAACCGCTATTCGCTGCCGCCTTCGGTGATCGGAACCGAAGTTACGGTTCGTTGGCGGCTGGGTGACCCAACCTTCGATGTGATCTCGGCTTCCGGGCGGCTGATCGCGTCGCATCGGAAGGTCCCCCGAGGCCAAGGCAGGGTGGTTCGCCTCCCCGAACATACCGCAGCCCTGGAGAAGGTCGTGCTGGGGGCGTTCACCACCGCTCGGCCCTGCAAACCCAAACCTAACCGGCCCCCTTCGGCAGCAGCTCAGGCGATCGCCGCCGACCTCGGAGGCCGAGTGGAACACGGCGAGCCGGTCATCGACCTCGCCGTCTACCAGACCCACATCGACCAACAGAACCGGGGCCGGCGATGAGCCGAGACACCGTCTACCAACAGCTCAGGAGCCATCTCGCCTACCTCAAGCTGGCGGCAGCTGCCGAGGCGCTACCAGCCCACCTCGAAGCAGCCCACCAGAGCCAGCTTGGCCACACCCAGTTCCTCGAGCAGCTTCTGCGAGTCGAGGTCGAAGCCACCGAAACGCGACGGTGGAACAGCCGGATGCGGTTCGCGAACTTCCCAACGGCCTGGCAACTCGAAGACTTCGACTTCTCCGCCCAGCCCAGCATCGACCAAACCCTCGTGCGGGAACTCGCAGCAGGCGCATACCTCGCCGACGCGACCAACGTGCTGTTCATCGGCCCGCCCGGTGTCGGCAAAACCATGCTCGCCGTCATCTTGGGTCGCGCCGCGGTGGATGGTGGGCACAGGGTTTACTACACCACCGCCGCTGACCTGGCAGCCCGATGCCGCAAAGCCGCCATCGAAGGCCGCTGGGCCGCCACCATGCGGTTCTTCTCCGGACCGGCAGTGCTCATAGTGGACGAACTGGGATATCTGCCCATGCCATCCGAAGACGCCGCCTCCCTGTTCCAGGTCATCTCCCGCCGCTACCAGAAAGGATCAATAATCCTGACCACCAACCGCAGCGTCGCCTCGTGGGGAGACATCTTCTCCGACACCACAATCGCCGCTGCCATGCTCGACCGGCTCCTGCACCGAAGCGTCGTGTTCACCATCTCGGGCGACAGCTACCGGCTACGCGCCTACCAAGCACAGGCACGAAAACAGCGACCGAAAGGAGGGGCCAACTAGACTCACCAACACACCCCGGGGTGGGGAATTTCACTGATCGACTCTGGGTAGTTTCAACGATCGCCATCAACGGGACGGCCCCACCGCCCGACCCCGATGGTCGCCCATCTTGCTGCTCGGGATGTCAGCAACGCCCTTGGCGGGCTGATCGTGGGTCTTGGTTGACGAACGACTTCTGCGCACAGTCGGGGTTCGGACACGTCCAGCGGCGTTTCCGCCACCGCAGACGCACCGGCCGGCCGAGCGCCGGCAGATCAACCAACACCGCTGTCCGATAGCCCTTCGACCACACCCGTCCCAAACAAGCCTCACAGGCCGGGCGGGGCTTGCGGGAGCGGATCACCACCCGAAGCGGTGTTCCCTCCCCGGAGTCGTCGATCCCCACCAGATCAACGTCGCCTAGACCTACCAGCTTCTCGCACATGCGCGCAGGGATCAGTTTCCACAGGGGTCCTCCTGCCTCGGATGTGTTTTCTCAACAGCCGATTATGGAGGACCCCTCCACACTTCTGGTGGATTCCGACTCGCCCTCGCAGATCCCCGGCTACGCCCTCATTTCCGAAGAGCCCCATTAGCGATGAGCTACAGGGCCTCAGTCGGTCAGGAGACCCATCTCGGTACGAGACTGCTCCTAGTCGATGTAGGCGTCGGAGTCGGAGCCGGTTGGGCACCAACAACTAGGGTGACATGTGACGAGTCTGCCCGACATGCCTGGGGAGCCCTGGGTTCTGAATGGGTTGGTCCTGACGGTCCTCTAAACCGGGCTTTGTGACCATCGGAGGGTGGTCAGCTTCCGGCGCCGGCGGCGCGGCCTGCTGGTTGGGAGTGGCAGCGAGCCTCCGCCGGAGTTGGGGTGTGTAGGCCGTTGGTGGTGACATTTGGTTCCTTGGTTTGGCAGAATGCATGCGATGGTCCTCGGTGAAGTTGTCATCCAGGCTGATTTGCCTACCGTGGTAGTGGTATCCGTAGCGGCGGTGAGTGCCTTGATCCTCGGTCCTCTAGCGCGCAGGGCCTGGTCGAGGAGGAGCACTCGTCGGCTTGCCGACACTATCGCTCAGGCCGTTGTTCAGGCTCTCAACGATCGTCAACACACCGGACGCGGTCGCCCGAACGACAGCTCGGACCGGTAGAACGTTTCAGGCAGACAACATCGGCGTGAAGACCACGAGGTATTTCGAAGAGCAGGTACTCCGCAAGCGCCCGTACATCGACCCGGCCTGGTGCACCCAGATCGTGTCTGAACCGCTCCACCGACAAGTGCAACCCGACGGGCGTGTCCGCATGTGGGGGTGAGGTGCTGCGGCCCGGTGAGACGACACCTCGTTTCCTGCGGGTTGTCTACTTTGGAGGACGGCGAGACCATCCACAACGCCTTCTTCGATCGGCGGTTCCGGAAGGACAACCCATGAAGCTTCACTACTACTCGGACACCGACAGTCTCTACATCGAGTTCAAACCAACCCCAAGCGCAGAAACCCGGGAGGTCGCCGGTGGGCTGAACGTGGATCTCGATGCCGACAGCGCGGTGGTCGGCTTAGACATCGACCACGCTTCGAAGCTGTTGGACCTCTCAACCCTCGACGTCGAATCTCTACCCCTCGACGCCTCCGGGTCCTCCCTGATGGCATTCCCCGCGGGAACACACCGGGAGCGAACAGCCGGGCCAGTCTCCGGTTCACGGCGTCGAGCACGGCGTTCTACCTCGATCAAGTCCGGATGGAAAAGAGTGAGAAACCCGAGGTCGGGAAGACTGAGCCGGACAAAGCAAACAGATCGCCAGTCCGATGGCCCGGGTACCGAGGCGGCTCCAGTTCAGCGTCGGAACTAGCCGACCCTCAATATGGTGGTCAGCGTTCCCCGAGCAGCCTCGGCGGCCGCGTCCTCATCTACCACCGGCCCTCATTGTGATCACAGCCGGCTCCGGGATGGTCGGACGGCTATCTCATCAGTGGCCCGTGCTGGTTGTCCGGCCACTCAGTGTTCTGCCCGTAGAGGCCCGTGGTGAGTAGGTCAAGATCTGCTTGAGCCTGCTGAAGGATCCTGTAGACGGTCCGGTCACAGAAGGCTACAGTCGTCGGGTCAGGAGGAGAAGGTTGGTTCGACCTGGTCTGTCTCGATCCGCCTTTCAACTCGAAGCGTCTCTACAACGCCCCGCTCGGGTCTGACGCTGCGGGAGCACAGTTCGAGGACACCTGGACGATTGGACGGTGTGAAAGAAGAGCGTATTGACCTAGCGGTACCTTCACACCCCTTGAACGTTCGTATCGTTTCCACATCCCGGTAGCTGCTGGCAGGCTGCCAACCTGAGTAGATACATCAGAACCGACCGACCATGGAAGGAGGTCGTAAATGATGATATCAACGGCAGGACGGGCCGCCCTGGTAGCGGCCCTTACTGTTGCCCTCACAGTTCCCGCTGCGGCAAAACAGCCGCCAGCCGATGAAGGGCTGACCGTGCGCTCCGATTTCGTCGGGGTAGGCGAAGCGCCTGAACAGGGCGACAGCGCCGTCACCGTCCTCGGTGACGCCCAGGGTAACTATGTGATCCTCTGGGCCTCTGACAAGGAAGGGCTTGACGAAACCCCACTGTTCATGGGCAGCCTTAACGTCACGCAGTCGGCCGAAGCCCAAACCCTGATCCTCTCGTACACCAACAGCGGCGGATGGTGGGCTTGCACAACCAATCCCAAACGACCGACCATTGTCGATGACGATTACGCCTCAGGTACCGTCAGTCAGACCTGTACCGGCACAGCTTTCAAGGAGCACAAGCTGAACGCCAGGTTGGAAGAGGAAGAAGGGATCGGCTGGCTCTGGACAGCCAAGGACGAGGGCGAAGCAGGGTGGTCCAGCGCCCGCCTCATCTCCGTGGAGTTGTATGACGATTGCGTATCTGATGATCGTTCCCGGTGGCAGACATGGGGGTTGGGCAAGATCCGGTACTACAACGGCACGATACAGGGCTACGGCGAAAAGATACTGAAGGTGAAGACATCGGCTCGCGTGTGGGGCGACTGCGACTCCTAGCGAACCCCGCTTTGTGCTGGACGATCCCACCCTCACCAGGTGGGATCGTCCACGTCTAACCGTTCCAAATGTTCAGGGCAGAGCAGTACCACTCCCAGGGTCACGACCCACTTGATGGTTTCGTGGGGCCACGGCCCGTGGTCCTCCCACCACAACACGTCCACAACATGAGCAAGATCAGCATCGTCGTTCTCGTTGAAATGTTCGCAAGCTCCCACCGCCGTGATCAACGCGGTCAAGTCTTCTTGCTCTGTCTGGTCTATTGACGGGTGGGCCACTACGAGTTGAGCGAAGATGGCTCGTCGGTTCGCAGGGTCGTCGGGGGCAGTGTCGGGCTGGCAAGCAGGCACGAGCAGGAAGGCGAGTAGTAGGAGCAGGCCAGTGCGGGTGTTCATCGGCAGCGAAGGGTAGTTAGCCGGCCGGAACGGGCCGTGGGTGTGAGCGAGGCTGGCATCCAACCCCTAGGGGGGAGGCTCTCCTATCCGACAGGCCGCTGGAATGGCTCACCGGGCGTATTCCTCCAATGCCCATTAAAGGCAGATCAGACGACTTCTACTGCCCATAATACGCTCGAGAGAGGCTGCTAACGGCCGAAACGACCTGCCTCTAACAAGGAGCGCCCCGAACGTGGCCACCACCGAGCACCGGTGCGACCATCCGCGTATACCGCTCCGTGACGCGCTCCGGATGCGGCGGGGAGTCGCCCGGGTCGGGATCGTCGGTCAGGTCACTGCCGTGATCCTGCTCCTCTACGGTACCGCCCCGCTTGCTGAATCCGCTCGGGGTGGGCAACGGCGTAGTCGTCCCATACCTGGTCGATGATGTAGCCGGTGGAAGCAGGGATCTGAGCCTGCGGGTAAGCCTGCTCGACCAAGTCGTACAGCGCACCTTTGTTCGGCGGCTGGGCGGCCTCCATTAGGGCGGGCATGTCCTCTCGGTCTATCAGGCGGCCGGTGAGCAGTTTCATGGCCAACACATAGTGGGCGCTCGCCCCGTACACTCGCAGGTTCGACCCGAGATAGACCTCGCTGGGTTCCCCAGGCGTCGGTCCGTGTGGGGCTTTGACACGGGCGGCGGCGTTCAACCACCCTGCGCCGAGATTCTCGTCCCGACCGACCGCGGCCACCACGTCCCAGAAGACTGCCGGGATCCCCTCGGCCACAACGTCGATATCGTAGGTAGTCCGCCGACGGTTCCACTGCAGGGCTACAGCAGCACCGCCGACGATCACGATCTCAACTGGCGCCCGGAGGCCGGAACCACTCAGGGCAGTGTCAACCGCCTGGAACAGCTCTCCGATCCGCTCAGCGTGGAGCAGGTTTCGGGTGCGCACTGCTCAATCCCAGGGCAGCCACCAGTCCGGGGTGCCCTTATCGAGCATCCTGGGGTGGAACCAGACCCGATGCTGGGCGCAGACAGCCGGGGAGCGCATCCGGACCCACTGTGCGTAGCGCCCATCGAACGGCCACCCGAACATCATCACGTCCTCTGGCGCTCTGTGACCAAGAACCCAGCCGGGCAGCGGCACACCGTCACGGTCAGCCAGGGCGTGGACGACCACGGCAAGTGTCGGCAGCAGCAGGGGGTCGTCTCCGTCGTAGACCGGAGCCTCGCTGATCAGGGCCGCCTTGTCCGGAGCCACGTTCCAGTCCCAGATGAACTGGAGCAGGGGGGCACGATACGGGCCGGTGTCAACGCTCGGAGGAACCGACATGAGCCGGGGCAGATCCGCCGCCCTAAACAGCCACCCCCGCGTCTCGCTCCGTGCCTGTGCTGGCTTGGTTGCCTGTGCCACGGTCTCACCTTCCCAAAGGGCCACTACCCAGTTTAGTGGTGTGACCGGTCTGGGTTAGCTGGCCGCTCGCGCTGCTTCGGCCAGCGGATCGGCGGCCAGCGGCCACCGTTCCTGACACCAGGAGGCGAAGGCCTGCACCGCGACCCTCCGGGTGTTCCACGTCGCCGCCGCGCAGCCATCCCACCGGGCGGTGAACACGTCCGCCACCGCCCCGGCGAGGGACGGCACATGGCGGAGGGGATGACCCAGACCCGGACCTGATGCTTCGGGTGGGGGGAAACGGACGACACGACCCATAGCCCCGAGTATCGCCCACCACTATGACACAGCCCGGTAAATGCCCGGCTTCCAACGACCCCCCAGAATGGGAGAACCCCCGACCTGCGGAGGTCCGGGGGCTTCCCATGGTGTGGTTGGGTACCCCAAACCCTAACCGCCCAAGAGCCGGATCATGCGGTATTTCACATATCCCGCAGGGTTCACACAGTTTCGGGTTTCACATAACCCCTCGTCAGAGGGTTTCGCCGGGATCGGGTATTGCAGGTATCCTCCCGATACCTGCAACAACCAACACCCTGAAACATGAACGCCCCGACGAATAGATAATCTGCACAGCGGCAGGAGGTCCAGCAACTCGTTCAGGCTCCAGAGATTCGGGGATCGGACGACCCCGCGACATGGACCTATCCACCTGGGGAGCCGGAATCCGAGAGATGCTTCAGTGATTCGGGGATCGGACGATCCCCGCGACCCCGCCTCGCCGTCGTCGACACCCGCACCGTCGCCGCGCTTCAGTGATCGGATGATCCCCGCGACCCGAGGGTCGACCCCCGACTCAATCACCTTGGTTAAGGCTTCAGTGATTCGGGGATCGGATGATCCCCGCGACAAGAAAAATCTTCGGGCAACGTTCACCAGGTTCTACAAGCTTCAGTGATTCGGGGATCGGATGATCCCCGCGACGCTCCCTGGTTTTGGTGTGTGTGACCTGGGGTTCCGTGATGGTTTACGAGGGGTGGCCCGCTGGGTGGCGTCGGATGGCTTTGTTGGGTTGTCAAGGTGCGTTATTGGCGCAGGGTAGCGTGGGTTCGAGCGGTGGCTGGGGGGTGTGTTGTTGTTGGACTGCTCGCTGGGTCGTGGGGGCCTGCCAGATGGGTGTGGCTGAACCGAAGGATAGGTAGCCTTTGCCGGCTTGGTGGATTGTGGCGGACCAGATCGCTGTGATTCCCCACTAGGCGTTTCCACCCGCTAAGTGTCGTGAGGCCACAGACCAAAACCAAGCATTTACACCACCCACTAACAACAGCTAGTCCCCACTACAACGCCGAAGAGCCCGTTTCTAGGGTCCAGTTGGATAGCCGTCCCAATCGCTTGGATCACCCTCCGGACACAGAAACCAAGCTGCAGCCACCGCCACCAAGAACAGATCGTCCCCGATACCCGAGTTCTCTAATACCCGGTCCCAACCCTGAGCCATGACTTCGGAAGTGCTCCAGCCTGGCTCCTTCCAATCCGGAACAAGTTCGCTCGCTTCCAACCATGCGGCGAGACAGTAATCCCACCAAGTATTGACTGCCTTTCGTGCCAGGTCGCGGAGCGCTGCGTCGCCATGAGCGATCTCGTTCGTGAACTCATCATACTCATGGTCCTCCACGTTCAGAACCAAGGCTGCACCATCCAAGAACGCCAGCTCCGATTCGGAGAAGTAGTCGGGGATTGTCGTTGTGGTGGCCGCAAGGGCAGTGATCGAGGTCGTGGGCGCGGTGGTCGCTACTGTCGTTGTAGTGTCGCCAGTCGCGGTGCTTATCACGCCTTGGGTTGTCGTGGTTGGTCGGGTGGTAGTCGTCTCTGTGGTCGTGGTCGTTTCAGCCGCCCTAGTCGTGGACACCGATGTAGGCGGTTGCGTCATCCGAGGGTTGGATTCGTCGCTCGCGGTACACGTGTTCCAGATGACTACTCCGGCCAATACCCACAGCCCTACCCATATACCACCGGTAGTCAGTCCTATTCGGTCTGCCACAACCAAGACTATACATGGCCGCTCTAGTAGGGAACGAGACCAGCTAGAAGATCATCCCAAGATACCTGTAGCGTTGGCCGCAAGGCCGTAACCGAGATGAGCACCTGCTAGCCGGGTCAGCCATCCACGTGGCCTAGCGGTTTGTGAAGGTGGCCAGCACGACTTCTCTTGAGGCTGCGCGTCGTTTTAAGTTGCCCAATGCGCGGACATGTGGGTTGGGTGCGGTGAATTCCTTGGTTGGGGCCTCGATGTCTGATGTCATGTCCGTTCGTCTGCACCTGTCGGGTGTTCACGTGCTCGGGGTGCTGGTCGACTCTGTTGACCGTCTCGAGGTCGCGGTGGAATCGGCTCTGGAGTGGGTGCCCGTATTGTGGGTTCCGCTGCCGCAAGGTGTGGGAACTGTTAGGAGCGTCATCTCGAGACCCACATCCAGTTCGAGGGCGGGCTGACGCGGCTGCTCGCTCGCCGCCTGGTCCGGAGACGCCAAGGCGATGGCGAATTGGGGGCGGTGGCCTGCCGTCACGGGGTGGGATGGCATCGGATCATGGCGTTGGTCCGCGCGGGGGCGGCTCGGGTTGAGAAGCGTCGCCGTGCGCGGCGGTGTCGTGTGTTGTTGGTGGATGAGACGTCGATACGCCGCCGTCACCGCTATGTGACCGTGGTCGCTTCCGGAGACACGGAGAGGTGTTGGCGATGAGCCCAGGACGTGGGAAAGGGTCTTCGACTCAGGTTCTTGCGTGATCAAGGACCCTCGTGGTGTCGGGAGGTGGAGAAATGGTCGTCACAGACGGGTCACGGCCCTATCGGCCGGCCATCTCCCAGTATCTGCCCGACGCCCGTCATGTGCTGGACCGGTTCCATGTGGTCCGATGCCACACGCGAAGGGCTCACCTGGGTACGCAGAGCTCCAACGCCGCGACTCCAGGCCAGACACCGCCCACATACGAGCGTGACCTATTCCGAGCCCGGTTCGCACTCTTACGCCGGGCCGATCACCTCACCGAAGGCTCACCAAGCCCACCTGGATCGGCTCTTTTCTGCCCATCCCCGACTGAATGTCGCCTGAGCTGCGCTCCAAGAGTTCTACGGCGTCTATGAAGCCGACGGCCTCGAAGCCGCCAACCAAGCGCTGGAGCGGTTCGCCGATCTCTATGACAGCGGCGAAATCCCTGAATACCACGACGTTGTGGATAAGATCATCGCATGGGGAGAAGAGATCCTGGTCTACCACTCCGGAAGACGAGCGTCCAACGGGCCAATCGAGGGGATCAACAACCTGCTCCAGTTCCTATGCTGCGTCGCTCACGGACACACCAACTACCAAAGCTACGCGGCCTGAGGGCTCCTTGTAACCTGACCGCCACACCGGCGCTAGGACGCCCTAGACCCACGAAATCGCGCATCTTCATCATCTTGTGCCACTGCCCCTACGCTCTTGGGACAATTCCACGGCCACCAACGCTGGCGTTTCAGGTGCCGTTCGGGCTCTCCGTTTCGCAGAATGTAAGACGCGAACACCAAAGACGGGCGACATACCAAGACCACCATGTCCACTCCCCCAAGCCGAACCGTCCAGTGTCCTGGATAAGTTCGGAGTTCCGCCGAGAACACAACACCGAGACGAGCGCTATCGCCCTTCGCGAATGTGAAGCACTGTGAATGGGCGAACTGAGCCACTATGACAGGAGGATTGATGTCGTTGAGTTTCTTTTTGGACAAGCCGTCTCGCCATCGTCGTCTTGGGACACCACAGATGGCCGACAATGGTATACGTAGGTTCTTCTACGAGAGTTTCCCTAACACTCGTAGTTTTGTCATGGAGCAAAACAGGAAACTGGCTCAGGTCCATACTGTTCGTCCCGAGAGTTCACAAGATCAGCCTGTTCCGTATGGAGAACTGGGCATGGCCATTGACTATCGCATTCGCTACTACTTTGCGACTACGCCCTACACAGAATTGGTTGCTTTTGGAGGCGTGCGCCGTCATATGCAGACTCTTGATAGGACATACTCGCTTCCGCCAACCCTGATCAGTTGGTTCTTCGAGGACTTGGAGAGATTCCTTGGGCAGGTTAATCCCTGCGGAAGGGCCCTAGGAAGGGTTCAGGAACGACAGTTGAATAGGTATTGTTTCGTTCTTGCCCTCTTTGAACAACTGTTCCGTATCACTCCACACCCCAAGAACCTTCTCTTCGCGCAGAAAAACATATCAACAGTTACGGATTTGCTCTCGATAGCTGACGACCTGTGGATAGACGACCTAGGCTCATTATCGAACAGATTCTATGAACATCAAAGGGAACATCTCTCAGACCCTGTCCATCTGAACCCGACGTTTACGGGAAGCGGAGACATCGGCGGAGCCGACGCAGACCTGATATTGAACAAGTGCCTTCTAGACATCAAGAACACTGTCACTCCCAAGATCACAAACACCATGTTGTATCAGCTAATCGGCTACGCCCTACTGGACTACGAAGACGAATATCACATAGACAAGCTCGGCATCTACCTAGCCCGCCAAGGCAAAACCCTACAATGGGACCTTAACGAATTACTAGACAGACTACACACCGACACGCCAGCGCCCCCACTAGCCGAGCTACGTCACCAACTCAAGAACACGATCCTAACCACCACCGGAACCTACCAACCACAACAGCAGACAGCCAACGAGTAAGTTAAGGAGACTGGACGGGCAAAGGTAATCCAACCTGACCTCACCCAGATGACCCGACAGAAGACCTGAACTACGCCCTTTCCGGGAACGCGACCACAGTTCAGCATGACCCCTGCGTCGGTGGGTGAACCTCGACCAAGTGCTTCCATCCTGCCCTTTGGGACTTGTGACACTGGAGGGACATCTGGGACCGGGACGGAACCGTTCGGCCGAGGTGGTGGCCGATGCCGTGGTGGTTGTCTCCGGAACGTCCGGAACGTCCGGGACCATTCCCTGATCGACCGTAGAGACCACCGTGGGCGCCGTGCCCGACATCACGGTCGTTGTCGTTGGTGTCGCGGGCGGCTGCCCGCATCCCACGATAACGAGGGCTAGGACGAGGAGACCGGTTCGGGCGTTCATCTGGTCGAGGATGCTATCTGCCGGGCCCTGCGCGGAAATGTGGGGTTGGGGGGGTGAAATCCTTGGAAAGGGGTTGAGGCCCCGCTGGAATCGGTGAAGTACCAGTTCGCCGAATCCCAGGAGGGGCCTCGATGTCTGATCTTATGTCTGTCCGGTTGCATCTGAAGGGTGTTCGGGTGTTGGAGGTGGTGGTTGACACGGTTGATCGGCTGGTGGTGGGGGTGGAATCGGCTCGGGCGTGGTCGAGGTGTCCGCACTGTGGGTTCAAGTGTTCCAAGGTGTGGGACCGTCGCCCCAAGCGGATCCGTGACCTGGAGGTGAGCGGCCGCCTCACCACGCTGGTGTGGCGTCGCCGCCGGTTCTGGTGCGGGAACTGTGAGGAGCGTCACCTCGAGGAGCATGCCCAGTTCCAGGCTGGGTTGACTCGGAGGTTCGCTCAGCGGCTTGTGCAAGACGCACGGCGGATGTCGATTCGGGCGGCGTCCCGCCATCACGGGGTGGGCTGGCATCGGATCATGCGGCTGGTGAGAGCCCACTCCGAGCAAGTAGTGAACCGTCGCCGCGCTCGCCCGTGCCGGGTGTTGTTGGTGGACGAAACGTCGATACGGCGCCGGCACCGGTATGTGACCGTGGTGGCCTGTCAGCGTCGAGTTTGTCTCCGGTTGAGCGGGTTGAGCTTTGCTCGGAGGGCCTTCTCAAAGGCGTCCCGGGCCATGGGGTCGGCAGCTTTGAGCCGTTCTTCGGAATCCTCCCGGGTGAGCATTTCCCAATGGTGGCGGCGTAGCGTCAGTTCACCTGATGGTCCGGCTCCTAACCCGGTTACGAGCCATATGATATCCCCAGCGTTGATGTCCTGGCTGGGAGTGTCGCTGGGTCCGCCGATCTCGGAGAAGAACGATTGGTCTACGGCCACCGCCAGTTTCGCTCCCCCCCATCGTCCCAGTGTCGGCGCTTTGACCATCAACTGAGGCATCAGACGTTTAGCGCCGGACGATCGCCAATCCGGGCGGCGTACCCCTAAAGGGTAAGGCATCCGGTCGTCTGTTGCGTCCTGCAGGGCAGAGAACTCAGCGGCCATGCCGGGACCGGAGAAGTAGACCGCTTGGATCTCTAGCCCGTGGAACCGCAGCCCGGCAGCGCCTTCATGAGCGACCACCAAGTCGATCTTGCCCGCGGGTTTCCCATCTTTCCTGTTGACCATGAACGGGACCTCACGCGCCACTGACACCTCGGTCTCAGGGAACCCTACGATCTCAGCCAACCACCTAATGATCAGACCGTCCTGCTCAAAACGACGCGGACACGTGATCACTGGTTCACCTACTGGTCCGCCCGTATACCCTTCGTCGTCGCGTGTGTACCGCTGTATCGAACACACCCCTCCCTTTTTCGAGCAGGCGGGTTCTCCCTCCTGGAACGGGCACGGTGGAGTCTGGGTACCCACCTGTTGCTGAGCGTGAAGGGCGAACTCTGTCCGCTGTTCAGGGTCGATAGACAGGAACGGACGCCCATACCATTCCGCTATCCCGTACCGATCAGCAGCTTCTGGCATCTTTCTCAAACGAACAGGCGCCGACGGCTGATAACCAGCTCGGGCACCTTCCGATGGTGGGTGTTCTTCATGAGGACCTCCACCGCACTGAAACCGAACTCGTTGACCAGGTCCACGATCTCCGGTGCCCGGTCGTAGGTCATCAGAAAATCGATTCCGGTCTCTGCGAGGGTCTTAAAGAGGGCCCGATGGTCGAGGGAGTGATGCGTGTACAGGCGCTTGCCGGCGCGTTTGCCTCCCGCGGTGTAGGGCGGGTCCACGAACGCGACCGTGCCCGGCAGGTCAGCGACGGTTGCCAGCACGGCCATCCCATCCCCTTCACAGAACGCGATCCGGTCGGACTGGCCCTCGATGTCTGCCAGCCGTTTGACCAGCGTCTTGGGATACCACCGCGACGCCACCCCTTTGTTGTTCTCGCCCACCCGCGACAGCGACGCTCCTGGAGCGAGGATCCCGCCCCGGCGGGTGCGGTTGAGGACGAGGGTACGCCAGCCGTGAGCGACCAGATCCCTAGGGGCTTCCGAAGCCAACGCGTACACGTTCGCTCGGGTCGGCTCGAAGCCTTCCACCAAACCCCTCAACTCCTCGCCATGCCGAAGAGCACAATGCCAGAAGGCCGCAACATCGTGGTCGAGCTCCACCATCAGGCAACGTTCCGCCAAACGCTCGAACACCGCGGTGAGCGACACCGTCGCCCCCCCACAAAACGGTTCCACAAGCAGCTTCGGACGGGTCGGCATCGGCTCCAGCCAGGCCCTTATGTGAGGGATCAGCCACGTCTTGCCGCCCGGGTACCGCAACGGGGAACGCTGCGGCACAGTTGCCACATTCACCGCAGGGATCGACGAAACCGAAAACATCCAGATCCGCCTCCCTTCCAAGTAGCCGCCCGCGTCATCGTAACCCACACCACCGACACGGCAAGGGAATCCTGCCATGAATCCACCACCCGGCCGGCGGAACATTCGGGCGAGGAGACTACTCAGAGACTCCCCCGCCCGAATAGGTCGCTGCCCAACTGGACACAACAGCCAATAGTGGCACCCTTCGGGTGGGTACCGCGTTCGGCGTCTCGATGCGCGTTCAAGGACCGGTGCCCGTTAGACGCCCGGCGGCGGGAACTGCGTGGCCCGGTACCGGCCTAAGCACCTAGGCGTTCAAGCTGAGGGTCCAGCCTTGGAAGGCCCTCCGGCAACCCGTGGGGCCTTTTCCCGGTTACTTACTGGACCCGGTGGTGGTTCCAGAGACCTAGCTGTTCGCAGTCGATCGCTAAGAACGGGGTTGGTCTAGCAAGTGTGCAGAACGCGTCGGTTTGGGTGTGATGATGTTAAGGGTTAGGTGAGGGTGTGAGTTGCAGTCTTTGATGGCGGCGTTTGTATGTGGGTGGGGAGGGTATCCGCGGTGGTCACCAGCCTGTGGTCTAGGCACATGGGGGGATTCTTCGGAGGATGGTGTAGGCGATGGTGGTACCTGCACTGATCATGAAGCACGTGGTGGCCCAAGTTAGCTTTTTTGCCTTCCACATGTTGAGTTCCGTTATCTGGCAGCTGGCCGCGGTATGCGCGGCGATGAGGCACTGTTGGAGGCGAGGGAGAGCATACTGTGACCCGTTGATCAAGCCATCGGTGGGTACCGACTGAAACGGGTGTGGACGCCATCCCAAGTAGGCCGAGAGGATACTGGTAAGGGCCAGCAGGCCGGTGGGCCAAAGGATTAGGGAGGGAACGGAGGTGGGGATGGAAACGAGCAGGGCCGCGTAGACACCGATAGCGGTGATTACCCCTAGTAGTTTGCGGTCGAGACGATCGGACCAGTCGAGTAGCTCCACACGGTGCTTTTCGCACTTGTCCAGGATCTCACGCACCGTTTCGGGGCAGCCGTCTTCGGGAATGGTGGAAGCAAGTTCTAGGGCTGATGGGTGTTGGGTGGTATCTGGCCGTCGGAACCAGCCGACGATACGTTCTGTCCAGGTGGAAGTCTCGCTGCGCTGTTCGGCCATTCTGCTGTTAGCGGCTGTTGTCGAAGTGGGTGGTGAGGGCGGCGACGGCTTCGGTGCCTGGTTTGGTGTAACGGGCGAGGGTGCGGAGGTCACGGTGGCGGCTTTTGGCTTGGAGGAGCATTGCCGACGCGCCGGCTTCGCCGAGGTGGGTGAGGGAGGAGTGGCGGAGTTGGTGGAGGGTCCACCCGCCGCTGGCTTCCCTGAACGCTGTGCATGCTCGTTCGTAGGAGAGGCGCCCTCGACCGGTGTCGGGGCATCGGTCACGGGCAGCGGGTATGACGTTGGGTTGGTGCAGAGTGACGAATACTGGTCCTCTGCGACGGCCTCGGTTGTAGCGGGCGAGCAGCCGTGCGGTGCCCGACGCCCAAAAGATCATTTCCCGGTGGCCTCCCTTGCCGACAACCGTGATCACTATGGACAAAACCCATCTGGAGGCGTTACAGCATATCCACGATCTAGGTCTTCCGGACATGACCGGTAGGGCGTAAGGGTGGGGCGCAGCTTAGGGGACTGCGCGGTAACATTCCCCTGAACGCCAAAGCCCCCCGCTGCAGGGGGGCCGAGGCGACTTTGACTAAGTAAAGGAGCGCTTCCCATGGCGCAGGATACCACGCACGAAGGCTGCGAGTTTTTGCACACGACCGAATACCTGTTCCATCCGCGGACCGGCCAGATTTGGCTGACAACGTCCTGCCCGATGGTGCCGGAGCCGGTTTACCTGGTGCCTGTCGTGTTCTTCGCGGACAGAACGCCCTGGCTGGCGGTTGGACACCCGGTATGGGCCTACTTCAGGGCGCCACCAGCTCAGCCCAGGCCAGCCGCTTACCTTCTGCCCCTCTGACGATGGTGGCCATCCGGTTGAGGGTGTCCAGGTGTCGGGTGTTGTGCCGGCCGCAGAATTCGGCCACGTAACGGTGCAGATGCTTGGGCGAGACCCAATGGTGGGTGCCATGGTAGGTGCGTTTGAGGACCGCCCACATCGATTCGATGCTGTTGGTGGTGACCGTTCCCCCGGCCGTACTCCCCCCTCGAGTGGCAGACGGTGCGGTGCTTGTACCCGAGCCACAGCGCCCGGTACACACCGGCGCCGTCGGTGTGAACCTCCGCCCCGATCCGGATCCGCCGGCGCACCCATCGGTCGACGGTGACGGCACCCACCTCGGGTAGCACCTGGGCAGCCATCCCGTTGGCCTAGAGACTAGATCTCGACCACTCGGGGGACGGTTCGGGCTACTCTTACCCACCGTCAACGAAGGTCACGGCCTCCGAAAGGACCGATAACGATGCGCCGTACCCTCGGCATCGCGCTTCTCTTGCTCGTTCTCTTCGTCCTTGGTCGCCTACTCCCCATATCCAACTACCTGGACTGGGTCTACTGGCCTGTCACTTGGTTCACCTCCAACGCCGAGACAAATCTGACAGCCGGCCCACGCCCCGAGGAACTAGTTCTGCGTCTGGAGCTAGCCAACCTCAGCGGACTGACAGCAAGCGAGATGGAGGAAGGACACAACCAAGAAGCCCTTAATAATGCGGTCGCCCACGGGCGGACGCTCTGCGGTACCCTGGATCAGGTCTCACCACAGCGACGCAAGACGATTGTCGAGGCTGTTTTTGAAGAGGGTCTGGTTTTGGGCGCGCCTCCGGCATGGACCAGGGCGATGCTGGACACCTACTTCCGACATCTCTGCCCCCACCACTCGGATCTGCTCCAGACTTGATAGAGGACGCTAGAATTCTGTGCAGGCGCCTAGACGCGAAGCACAGAATATGCTCGAGGTGCCCGTGAGCGGCGTCGTTGCGGAGGCCCGCCATCTGGGTGACGTCTTTCATGTCCTGCCTGTCCAGCACGTCGGCCTGGCGGAGCGCCTTGGCATAAGCATCGATGCTTCCCCGTCCCTCGATGGTGAGACCGAGTTCCTCGATCGCGGACCGAAGTGCGATCTCAAGAGCAGCTCCAGCCAATACGATCGGGGCGGCAGGGACAACTCCGTTGTCAGCATTCAGAGTCCGGACCGCTTTGTTGGCATCGGTTGGAGGCGAGCTGAGGAGGGGAAACGATGAGGAAATATCTCGCGGTGTTGGCCGCGGCCGCTGTCCTCATGCTGGGGGTGATGGCTCTCGCACAGGAGCCCCCCGTTCTCAATTCCGGACGGAACGGTGCCACCACCACCGGACGAACCTCCACTAAGTTGAGGGATTGATTTGACAAGGGTCAGTTACTGACATGGAAGTTCTGGGCGTACTATTCCTCATTGGTGCGTCTATCGTCTCGTTGATCTACTTCGCTGCCTTGGTAGGCAACTTCATAGGGAACGTACGCGGATTGGTCAAGAAGCACCCCAAGAAGACAGCAGTCGGTGGCGCCCGGAGTATTCCAGAGGTCAGACAGCCCAACCTGGTCTCTTCGTCCTCGGCGACGGGGTCACAGCGGAAACCCGTAGGTGCTCGTCTATGGGGCGAGACATACGTTGTGAAACATTGGATTAGGGTGCTGATCCTAGTTCTAGAGAGACTTCACGCCCGTCACGGGCCTGAGGAGTTCGACCGTATCCTGGCCCACGGCTCTAGACCTCTCGTCTCACGTGACGTCAACCACTACAGCCGACCGATCGCGGTCGGTTCAACAGGTGTGTATATAAACAGAAGTATCCCCATCACGGAGATAAGACGGAGGGCGTTTTTGTGCCTGGAACGATTCGGTCACCCTACCTCAGATCTTGAGATTCTCTTCGAGTGAGGACTAACCAGCGTCGGGAAGTGGAGTCTCATCCTCCTGCCCAGCACGAGAATACTGAGGCTCTCCAGCAGCAAAGCGAGGAGACAGCCACAGCCTGGACCGGACGAGCACCTACCCGCCGGGATAGCCAGCCAGCAGCCCACAAGATCCGCCAGCAGCTCGACGGCACCGACTTCTCGGCGGCCGTGTACGACGTGTTCGTGGCACAAGCGACCGGCAGGCAGCGAAGGTATCCACGGGCCGGTCCAGGGATGGGCATAGACCTCTAAACGAGGGACACACCGTGGGACCGGGACGCCCGCCTGCAGCGAACGGCCAGGTCACAGCGCCCGCAGCAACGGACGGCCACTCCGCTGTGAGGTTCGGCCCCGATAATCTGCAGGCGAATTAGAGGATGCGCCGGATAGGTGGGTTCCTGTGGTCGCCGTCAGCGTGTCGACACCGGATCGGACTTCAAAGTCCCTGGTCAGGACCAGTACCTCAATCCTCGGCGGTCGTGCGTTTACCCAGGTCAAGACCTGTCCGTCGCACGCTCACTCCTATGGCTTCGGGGACTGGTTATCGACTGGTCTCGGGACATAGGTACTGGCTTGCTGCTCCCACCCACGTCTCCATCAGCAACTCGATTTCTTGGTCCTTAGGCTCCAGCCCTTCCGGCCACTCGAGTTCGGTACCAGCCATTAGCGTCAAGAACTGCGCCATGGCATCTACCGAGCTTTCGTCACCAAGATTGGGGCAGATCAATTCCTCTGCCAAGTCAAGGTACCCGTGACACGGTATGGTGATACTCGACCCGACCTGCCGCAGCGCGATGGCTGATATCACCGCTTGAACATCTTGGCAGAACAGCTCCTTCGCTCCTGGTGACGCATCAGCGGCTGCTAACCGCGATGGCAGCGTGGTCGACGGCGGCAAACTAGTAGTTACCCGATGTGTGGTGGTGGTTGCCTGAAGTGCTGTCGTAGTTGGTTCAGCAGTGGTTCCCGTGCCTGATTCGATAGTGGTTGGTGACATCGTGGCGGTTGTAGTAGACGGAACTGTGGTGGTGGTCGTACTAGTTGGCGTTACGACCGTTGTTGTAGACAACGGGGTTGCCGCAGTTGTAGTTGTGGTTGTTGGCACCGGCGTGTCCTGGCGGGCCAATTGTAGAAACAACACGATGATGACCGCGATCAGAACACTGATAATCACACCTAGGGCTACAACTAGCCGACGTTTCCTGAGCGCTCTCTATCGTCAGTTACCACATCTACCCCGAATCGCTTGCAGGTTGTGACTCGTCAACTCTGTGAGCTGGAACCTCGGGCAGGCTAACAAACAGCCGACACGGTTCAGTCCATACCAGTGCTACACCCGGCTCCAAGGGCCGCGCCCACGGAGCCCAGAACTAACCCCTGTTTCAGGGGATGACGACGTTGTGCCAGACATACTCACGGTTGTAACTTTCCGAGGAACGCCCACGGGCTCTCAGGTAGGCACCGGACCCGGTGCTGTTCTCTGGTACAGCGAAGCAGACCGTGAAAGTCGTGGATGTACCAGCCAGGAGTCCCGGCCCGCTGAAGTAGGTGTCATCCGCGCACGCTGTCCCGTAGTCGTAGCCTACGCCGGCGATGAACAGGTCGAAGTCAGTCTCCCGCCAGGTTGTCCCAACATCGTCGGTACCGTCGTACCGAGCGGTAACCGAAACCGTGATCGGCACGAAACCCTCTTCCGCGTCTGCATAGGACCAGGATGACCTCTCGGCACCGTGTACCACGAGCGTCCAATCCCCGGACACAGCAGGGCAGCCGGGACTGGCGGGGTCGGCGAGGGTGGCAGAAGACCCGCAAGAGCCTGACTGGGAGGGTAGGGCCGCCAACTGTTCGGCTCCGCCTCGGAGAAAAGTGGCCAGATCGGCCCGAGTAGCCCCCTCCGGGAAGGCTCTACCTATCACGGTGGTGAGCTGATGCGCGGGGATCGACCGATCAGGCTTAAACGTGCCGTCCTCGTAACCGAAGAACCATCCCTGCTCCACCGCGTACTCGATGTCGTGGTACTGAACGTGCGTTTCGTCCACGTCGCTGAACCGTGCAACCGCGAAGGCTGTACCCACAACAGCCAGGAACCCAACTACCCCTAACCCGACCATTACACGTCGACTCATCAACCCTCCCAGCCGCAACGACTCAGGAAGGCTAGCAACATCAAGCCGACTCGGGCTTCACAAGCCACCGACAGCGTATGTGGCAACGGCTAGGCCGGTGTCCGATAATAGACATTATGACAACCGATCCTGGCGGTTGGCCCTGTAAGCACACCTGCAGGTGTGCCATAAACAGCGAGGGCGGCGGGGTAATTGCGCTGATCAAACTCTGGGTAGTGTCAACGATCGCTACCGTTGCTTCCCTGGCTCGACGTTGGGGGCTTATGCCTGGCTGGATCCCCTACCGTCTTCCCCGCTCTGGGTGAGGGGCAACTGAGAAGCCTTCCGTTAAGGACCGGCGATGGGTCGCCAAGCGTCTGGAGGGAACAGGCGTAGACTTTGGATACCGAATGACCCCTCCTAACAATCCCTCCAGTTCTTGGACCCGACAGGTGAACCAGCCCCGCCCCGAACATGCACCAGAGGATCGTTCGGACTCTCGTGAACCCGAGCGGGCCCACCCCCGATGGGCAACCACCTCGTGGTGGCGGGTTGTTGTCGTCGCCGAGGTCACCGTGCTGGCCGTACTCGGGTACATGGCCTCAGGGGAACGGTTTCCCTTCTACCCGGACCCGCAGCCATCCCTTGCCGACTTAACCCATTCCGAGATTGTGGGTTGCGTCATCCTCGCTGTTGTGGGTGTTGGGTTACTTGGCCTCCCCGGCCGCTGGTGGTGGAAGCCCGGTCTGGCCGCAGCCCTGGCGGTGGCCCTAGGCGTGGTCGTGATCGCGTTCGGGTGGGGTATAGAAGACCAGCGGCTCTACGTCCTCGACCACCCTGGGCCCGACCTCGAGTTCGTCCAGGATGCGCATGCATGTCGTGAACGGGCTCCGACTACCGCCCAGAAAGCATTTTCAGTGGGACGGGTACCCGACGAATGCCGGGACATATGGCTCAACGCTGCAACCACAACCACAACCACAACGCTGCCGCCTATTCAGACGAAGCGCGCAGACCTCCTCCATGACCTAGACACCGAGGATCGGGCAGCTCTCGAAGCCCTCGGCGATGCCTACGAGATTCTGGGCCGCTCGCTTGACGACAACGAACAAACCGCCATCCTCGCCTACGTAGCGGCCCGGAACAGCGGCAACCAGGACCTCGAAGACACCGCTCAGGAGGTCATGGCCGGTACCCTCGACGACCTCGACCGCACCGGCATTCAACTCGTCTTCGACGCCTACGGCCGACTCCGCGAACAGCTATACAGCAAGCAGTCCAACATCGACGTCCGTGACGGCACCATCCGGTCGGCTGACCCCTGGATCGCTATCAACGGCTACCTGTCCGTTGCCCAGCCCGATTCATCCGATTTCGACAGCGTCCTCGACGCCATGGGCTTTGACCTCAACATGACCGAGGTAAACACCCTGCTCGAAGCCTTGAACTAGAACCACCCCCGACGTCGCCACCTCGGCTGGAAGTGTCCCTCACGGTGGTTCAGCGGACCGGAGTGTCGAACCGGATGGTGGTGAGCCGCAGCGACTGCTTTGACTAGATGGGTGAGCGATGGGATGTCCCGAAAAGCCTAAAGCTCCGACGATGCGGTACAGGCCCCATACAGATAGCCAGTCTGTTCCAGGACTGCCTCGAGAGGGAGCGCCGATCTCCGGAGACCAAAACGGGCGACGCCGGTGTCCGATAATCGACATTATCTAAACCTGACGGTGGGACGTTTCCCCAGGTAGACGGCGGTTTCCGGCAGCCAGCAGGCGGGGCGTGCATAAACCCGCCCAGCCACGTTTGGATATACACCACACAGCGCTAGTCAACAATAGGCTACAGACCCTCCGCTCCCGCTCCCGAACGCCGAGTACACCCAGTGCAGACGTGAGACGGAAGCTCCCCGACAGCCCACCTGGCTGATCGTCGGCCCCCGACAGAGGGGCACTCCGCTGTCGCCGGCCGTCAGCGGAAACCGCTCCCGGGTACCGTCAACCCCTATGACCAGAGTCCGACCCTCCAAGGCCGTCCACCACCCAAATATCCCCCCGGCCGCCGCTGCGCCACCCACAGCTGCACAGCACGCCTATCCATCTACAACCCGGCCGCCCACTGCCGCCTCCACTCCCCCAACCGATACCCACACACATGGAAACCGTCAAGGCCGGCGAAACCGCCGGACAGGTAACCGCTGTCGGTGGCCGGGCCGAGCCCCCAGCGGAAGGGTCCTCCGCTACCGCAGGTGGCGAATTTCGATGATCGACTCTGGGTAGTTTCAACGATCGCCACCACAAGCCAGGAACCGGTTCCCCCCCGGCACGCCGTGGCGGCTCTCCCCTCGAGGGTTTCGGGCGGAAACGCTGGCATCTAGGGCATTGGCGGACGAGCCCCATCGGTACCGCTGGTGACGCAAATGCCGCTGTCCTAACGGGGCTGGGCTCCACAGACACTTGCCGGTTGGGGGAGATAGTGGTTAGCGGCGGCCCTTCTTCTTGTTCTGACGCTGCTGCTGGCGGCGGCGCTCCCGGTTCATAGCCGGCTGCGGACCCGGCGGTTGAGGACCGGTCGGTGGCCCTGGCACGACAACCTGCGTACTTATCTGCAAGTACGCCCGGCCGTGGTGGTTCTCGATGAGCTTGGTTGTGCCTGTGTCGTTGAAGGTGTGCCGAGTGGCGTGATGAACTGACAAGACGAGGTCTTGTAGCGTCTGGTCATCCTCAAGGCGGGTTACCTTCAGGCCCTGTTGCTGAGCGTCGAAGACTGTCACAGGTCTCCCATGTGACTTGAACCGAGAGAAGTCAGCGAACCACTTTGCAACATCTTTTGCCTTGACATGGTTGCCTTCGAGCATGTGCGCTCCGAGTTGCTCGGCTACGAACTCCTCAGCGCGATCCCGCGAATGAATGCACTGCGCTATTAAGCCGGGGGTAAGCGAACGCAGCAGCGGGAGCCAGGCACCGATGTTCCTGGGATCCTGACACTCGGTTTTTGCCATCTCGAACTGATCGATGATGGCTTGGCCTGGTGACGACCGGGGACCTTCGGGCGTCATCAAGGTGAACTGCGGATCGATTGGGCCAAGCTGTGAGTGTGTCCCCATGAGGATCTCGTCGCACGCCAACGCCATCATGGTCGCAGCCGACATTGCCGCCACTGGCACCACTGCTCGGATGTGATCGAACCTCGTCCGCAGGTACCCCATGATGGCCTCGGCAGCTTCGGGACTACCGCCAGGGCTCGTGAGGATCAGGTCTAGCTTCCGCTCCTCGATGTTGGACATAGCTTCCATGAACCCTTGCTGGTCGCCCAGGGTGAGAGAGGGCTTCTTCGTTCGGAACGGGTTGGTTTTCCAGCCAGCACGTGGCATAGAGAACCGTGGCACGGCCCGTGCGGTCCGATAGCTTCTTTAGGTACTTGCGGCGAAGCTGGTCATGGGGCGACTGGGCACCGAGTCTCGTCGGCCTGGCGGCCGCAGCCCTCTTCAGGTTGTTGAGTTCGCTGAGCTGCTCACCCTATGTCGGCATTCGGTGCCCACCCGGACGAGTTCGAGGCAACGAACTGCTGAACAACAGGTGCGGAAGCCGTCACGGCAGCGAAGTACTGAACCTCCGCGGCCTCGTACGCAGCAACGAGATCGGCCACTCCGGCTTCGTGTTCCTGCAACTGCGATTCGAGTTCAGTACCGACATCGCTCATGGTCCCTCCTGATTGGTCCACTACCATACCAATTCTCCCTGAGCTTTCAGAAAGGACGTCCGCAGCGGAAGGGCTGTCCGCTGCCAACAGCGGGGACGGGCCAGGCAGACCCGGGACTCAGCCTCTAACGGCCGAATCGGGGAATCATCACCTTCGCCTGCGTTAACGGGCCTTCTACCAGCCCACCGTCCAGAACCCGCCTTCTGGGTCGGGACGGCAAGATCCACCTCGCTCATCTTTATAGCGTCGTGGTTACACGGTTGTCAGACCGACGACATATAGTCATGTAAAGATGCTATTGTCATGTCTGCAGGACACCAAGGAGCAGCCGATATGCAATCCATCGAAGGTGAGTTCTGGCAGGACCGTGCTCGCATAGCGTTTCGAATGGCCTGGGAGGGGGAATCACATGGGTCACTGGCGTACGTATTTAGTCTCGGTGATCCGGGTGACCATCCGCATACGCGCAAGAACGTCCCTGTAGATATAAGCGACGAGGAATTCCTCGCCGCTCAGCAGCGAGTCCTGATGGACTCACATGGGGCTCGCTTCAAGCCGTTCGAAACAGAGGAAGACACGCCAAGCCAGTGGAGGGAACCGCTTCCGATTCTCGATGTCGCTACGGTTGCTCGCCATGCTGGCGTCACGGAAGGCGCGGTTCGGGTGGCCTGCAAACGCGGTGCGCTTAGGTCATTGCGGCTCGAAGGCTACGGTCGGGCGATCTTTGTGCGACTATCGGACTGCGAGACTTACTACGGCGCATGGGACTCGGAAAAGAGTGACCGCATCCGGGCAGAGATGTGGGAACCACCGCGACTGGTAACCATAAGCGATGATGTCGCCTATCTCCTCCCATCCCAAGGCATTGCTTAGACGAGACGGTACAACAGGCGTTTAGTGGAGTCAGCCGTGCCGATCGAACTGGTTAGCGGTCAACGCCGCCACTGCTTCACCGGGTCGGGTGTAGACCGACAAGGTCCGTAGGTCCCGGTGCCGGCTCTTGGCCTGCAGCATCACCGCGGACGCGCCTGCTTCGGCTAGATGCGTGAGGGATGCGTGGCGCAACTGGTGGAGGGTCCACCCACCCGAATGTCTGCAGAACTCCGCCGCGGCGGTACGGTAGTGAGCCGGGCTTGGCCAGTCGGTTGGTAGAGGTCACGGACCGCGGGTTCGGTGCGGGACCTGTACCGGGTGAGGAAGATGGGACCGGTGGTGCGGTTGGTAAGGAGGCGGGCGGTGGGCGCCGCCCACAGGATCATGTCGGTGCTGCCGCCTTTGGAGCGGATACGGGCCCTTCGCCTCGGCCTGTCGAGGTCCTCTACGTCGAGGGCTAGGACTTCGGATGCTCGGGCGGCGCGTCGGGTGTTCCACGTCGCCGCCGCACAACCATCCCAGCGCTCCGCGAACACGGCCGCTACCAGCTGCGGGCGGGTGGTCGCAGCCAGGTCCCGGCCGGCGAAAGAGGCCTCCACCGCCCCGGACACCGACGGCACATGACGGAGGGGATGATCCGGCTCCGGTTATGCTGCAGGTGGGAAGTTCACGACGTGACCCAGGGCTTCGAGTATGCCAACCGGCTCCGACATTGCCGGGTAAATCGGCCGGCTCGAGGCGTTATTTGACATATCCCGCAGGGCTCACGCACTCAGGCGGTTCGCGTCGCGCCTGGTCAGGGGGTTTCGCAGGGGTCAGGTATTCATGTATCCGCCCAATACCTTGCAGCTATAACCTTACGGTCCGCCACAGGCTCATCCCCCCTTCCCCGCCTGGGTCCTCTCGGGCGGTTCCAGCTGGTGTCCGATGGGGTCTGTCTCCGCGTCTGGGACGTAAACAGGCCGGTCCGTCGAAGTGTGTGGCCATGCCGTACTCATCGTCGATCGTCCCGTCCTAGCCGATGGTCGTCGGGTCAGCGGCGGTGACCGGGCTGGAGAGTTCTCTGTCGAGGCGGGTAACGTCGGGGACCTCGAAGATCCGATACCGTTGCTTGCCGACGGTACGCACCGTGTCTACCCAAACCTTAGCTTAGGGAGCTCCTACGGGGTTTAGCCCGGGGGGAGGTACCGAAGCGGCTGTGTACTTGCCGACAAAGGTGGCCTTGACCCAGCCGGTGGTGGCTACGTCTTAGCCGCCCCGGCGGCTTCTCGCTTGATTATGTCGATGGCGTTGTCGCAACTCCGCAAGGACTCGTAACCCTCGCCGGAGTCGGCCATGATCTTGTTGTTTGGAGCCTTGAAACGCCACCGCCATTCCCCGGCAGCATCCCTGTACCTGAAAAACTCGTAACCGCTAGCCATGAGATCCGTTCCTTTCTTCCAGGGGGTTGGCTGGTCCGCCGGACTCGCCGTGAGGACCACCGGCCTCATGTAAACCCTACGCGCGAGATTGCGCCGAACCCACCACCCGGACCGTCAACGTCGGCTTGACAAACATAGGAGCATCATGACCCCCACGCCAACAACGGCGCGCCCGAATCCCACGTTTTCGCCCAGCCTCTACTTAATCAGCTAGACGGAGGCATGAAGAGTGGTTCCAAGACAAGATCGCAGAGTTCCGACAGTCCCAACAGCCCGTCCCGGTCCTCCACTCGTGCCATACAGGTGCGGTTCGAGGTCCACTCGAGAGTTACCAGTCGGCGGATGGCAGTGTCGTTTGGAAAGAGAGTCCAAGCTTCAAGGCAGCACGGGTCCACGATGCGGGCGAAGCTGGCACTTGGAATCATCTGGCCCGAGGCCGTGGGTGGGTAACGCCGGAGACTGATTTCTTGGTCAGTGTCCACACCAACTTTGAATTGGTAGCGGTATTGTGCGGCGAACCTGAGAGTCTTAGCGTCTGCCGCTACTTGCCGGACTGTTTCCCGGAGGGTGTTGAGAGCGTATTCGGCTAGACACCTCGCTCCTTGGGAGGTGGGTGATTCGCTCATGCCCCCGGAGGTTAGCGGTCGGCTGCTCTCCGGGCTGCGTCCGCAGTGTGTAGGGCGTCGTTGACGCTGGTTTCGAGCGCCCCAAGCTGATCGAGGGCTTCGGCTTGCTCATTCTCGAGCCACTGTGTGTCATCTCTGATAGCAGTCACATCTTGTTGGCCCTGTGCCAACTGCACGCCCAATCGGGGATCATTACCCACCCCGGCGAAGACCCCGAAAGGGACCTATGGCGCTGACTGTCATAAGGACACCCGGACCGACCTAACTCCCTTCTGATCCCCCTCCAGCGGAAGGGTAATCCGTCGCCTGAGGTCCTGCCCACTGCCTTCGAGCAGCACTTAGCGCATTTGTCATCCTCTGGGATAGCAGAGCCGTTGCGAACGTAGCGCTCCAATTCATCGTCTGGTGCGGTGGAATGCTGCGGTCGAGAAATGCCACGAGGTACGGGTCCGGTGGATGAGCTGAGCCCTCCCCAACTGGACGGCGGCCTGCGGAGGGGTAGACCGCTGCCATCAGCGTCAAACAACGTGCTAGATAGTGCGATCGGACAGCTACGACGAGGACACGTCCCCCCCTTTAGTACCACGTTCAACCGAGAGTCGCCGCGATTCGGCCCGCGGTGCAGCCCAGATGGCATCTGGGGTGGCCTGGGCGGTGCGAGCGGATAGGTCACTGCGCGTTGTTCTGGGGCCTGCTGCTACAGTTTCGTGGTCGCTTGGTTGGGGAAAGGGGTTACTGCTAGTGGCGAAGAACTTCTCGGTCAATCCGGTCGAGCTTGACCATTTGTTGCAGCAGGCTGCGCGGGGGGATTTACAGCTTCCTGATTTTCAGCGCGGGTGGGTGTGGGATGATAAGGCTATTGTGAGTTTGTTAGCGTCGATTTCGCTGTCGTTCCCGATTGGTGCTGTGATGATCCTCGCTACGGGCAATCCAGATGTTAGGTTCGCTCCTCGGTTGCTTGAAGGTGTGAAACTCGACTCTTCCAAGGAACCGAGTCTGCTGCTGCTTGACGGGCAGCAGAGGCTCACGTCTCTGTTTTTCGCTCTTCGATCACCCGACGCTGTGGTTACCCGCGACAGTAGGGGGAAGAAGGTGAAGCGGCACTACTACGCGGACATCGAAAGGTGTCTCGATCACGATCCATACGACAGCCGTGAGGAGTACGGGATCGTCGGCGTCCCCGAGAATCGGCTGGTCACCGAGAACTTCGGCCGGACCATCAAGCTCGATCTGCGA
>JAPOQZ010000217.1 GCA_026710435.1 bacterium
ATGGTCGATGGGTAACCAACTTGGGGCGGTCCGATCCGGCAAGTTCCATCGGGAACGTGACCTGCGACAGGCCGCTGATCTCGCCCACGCGTTGACTGAAGCAGACAAACGCGTGGCCGTACTCCGGGATCAGACATGTCGATAGGCTGACCGCTGTCTAAGGTTGTACTCGAACCCTCGGGAACTCGCGGAGGCAATGGGTCAGAGCCCGGACGTGTTGCGGTCTCGACTCGCCCGGTGGCGGAAACGACCCCGAACCGCTGAAACAGTCGACGTAAGCTAGTGCTACCGAAAGTGATACCGGGCCTTCGTCCCCTTTCGTATAAACCCTCTTGACCTGGGAGAACACTTGACAACCTCTCGCACCCAGCGGTTACCGGTCAGTCCGAGAGCCCTTCTGATGACCTGACAGCCGATGTCAGTGCCGTCAATAACGCGTCAGGGTTGATAGGTTGTGAACCTCGCATGCACCGGTAGTCTCCAGTAGCGGCTGGGCCTTGTCGACGTCCGGTCGGGTCCGCGGCGGTTGTGATTGACGGGGAGGAAGTTCCATGCCGTTGAAGAGTTTCGCTGACGGCCGGCTGTTCGGGGAGCGCTATGGGTCGGGCGGGAACCGGGTCGTAGCATTGCATGGCTGGGGTCGGGACCGGCGAGACTTCGTCGGAGTCCTGGGCGGCCTGGACGCGGTAGCACTAGACCTTCCAGGGTTCGGCGCAAGTCCCGCTCCCGTGGACCCGTTGGGGGCGGCTGGGTACGCCAACACGCTCGCTCCGTGGATCGGGAGTCTGGGAGAACCCCAAGTGTTAGTGGGACACTCCTTCGGTGGCCGGGTGGCAACGGTGCTGGCTGCCGAGCGACGGGAGTTGGTAGCAGGATTGGTCTTGGTAGCGGTGCCGTTGGTCAGGCCGGCCGACAGCGTGGTCCGGAAGGTTCCCGTCGGCTACCGGTTGATCAGGTGGGGAAACCGGGTGGGATTGCTCAGTGGCGACCACCTGGAGCGTGCGAAGCGGGGTCGAGGGTCAGCCGACTACCGAATGGCCTCCGGTGTTATGCGTGACATCCTCGTCAAGGTGGTCAATGAGAGCTACGAATCCGAGTTGGCTCGGCTGAAGTGTCCGGTTCGGTTGGTTTGGGGGGCCGACGATCGGGAGGTTCCGCTTGATGTAGCTGATCGATCAGTTGATCTGCTGGACGATGCCAGGTTGGGTGATGTCGGGCTGGAAGTGATCCCCGATTGCGGTCACGATGTCCCTGGGGTGGCTCCTGATCGGATTCGGAAGGCGATAGAGGACCTCCTGTGATCTGGGTGATGCCGATCCTCGGTGCGGGGGCCGTCCTGCTATCGGCCATCAAGTGGCTGCGGGTGGCGCAAAGGGAGCACTACCTCCCCGGTGCACTTCTCCAGATGCGGCGGGTGTGGATCGCAAGCCGACGGTGGAACCTGGTGGAGATGCTGCTAGTCCTCGGCGCGGTGGGTGGATGGATTCTGAGGCCAGTTTCTGCGTGGCCGATGATCGGAGTGGTTGCGATCGTTATCTTCCCGGTAGGCCTCACATTCCGAGGCCGGACCTCGCCCCTGGTATGGACGGCTCGCTTGAAACGTTCTGCTGCGCTGGCCTTTGGGATACTGGCCACCTGCGGCACACTGCTCACCTGGCTGATCGGCATGACGGCCGGTAGACATATGGCAGGGACCGCCACCATTGCGAGCGTAGTCTGTTCCTACTTCGCCCTGGATGCGGCGCTATGGCTTGCTGCTCCGGTTGAGAAGCGTATGTCGAAGAGGTTTGTCGACCAGGCATCGACGGCTCTCGCTCGGGTGAGGCCCGTCGTCGTGGGGATTACGGGGAGCTACGGGAAGACTTCCACCAAGTGGTATGTCAACCAGCTTGTCCACGGGACCCGACGGGTGGTGGTCAGTCCGGCGAGCTTCAACAACCGTTTGGGACTGGCGCGAGCCGTGAACGAGCATCTGACTGCCGACGCGGAGGTGTTTGTCGCGGAGATGGGAACCTACGGACGAGGGGAGATTGCCGAACTCTGCTCCTGGCTACAACCCACCGTCGCCGTGCTCACCGCCATCGGTCCGGTCCATCTGCAGCGGTTCAGGTCTGAGGAACGCATAGTCGAGGCAAAGTCCGAGATCATCCGCGGAGCCGATGCGGTGGTGCTCAACGTGGACCACCCGCTCCTCGCTCAGTTGGCTGATCGCCTTGACCGAGGCAAGCCGGGATTGCGTGTGTGGCGATGCGGAACCTCCGAGATGGCTAGCGACGTTCGGGTCTCTGAGGACCGGATGGGGGTTTTGGTGCGGATTCGGGGGGAGGCAGGGGTACATGTACCGTCCACCGGCGTGTTTCTCCCGAATCTGGCATGTGCCGTGGCTGTGGCTGTTGAGCTAGGCGTCCGAGCTCAGGACATCAACGAGCGGGCGGCTCGGCTTACGCAGGCGGAACATCGGCAGTCGATTGGCCGCTCGGGGAAGGGATTCACGATCATCGACGACACGTTCAACTCCAACCCCGCAGGAGCTGCCCGCGCGCTGGAGGTATTGATCTCCCTTGGGGGTTCCGACGCGACGCGTGTAGTGGTTACACCGGGAATGGTGGAGTTGGGGCCCCGCCAGCGGATCGAGAATGCCCGATTCGGGGCGCAGGCATCCAGAATGGCGGATGTTCTCGTGATCGTCGGTCGTTCCAATAGGCGAGCACTGATCCACGGCGCCCGCGGGGGTAGGGCATCATTGGTCACGGTCGACACGCGAGAGGAAGCGGTGGAGTGGGTCCGTGGCCGCCTCGGTCCTGGTGATGCGGTGCTCTACGAGAACGACCTTCCCGACCACTACCCGTAGCCCCGACTCTTCGTGCGGGGTTTGTACTGGGCGAACGAGGCGTGGGATATGAGCTTCTGACCAGGCATTGCGGCCGTTTCGATTGTTCCGTTCCGGCCCGGCGCGACCTTCACCCACCCGGTCTGTTACGCGGACCTTCGGGGCGACGCTCCGCCTATCAAGCCGGAGATCACCGGGAATCGAAGTCGACTCGCCTACTCTCTTGGGCAAGGACCATCGTAGGGATGCCCAACCGCGATCCGACCTACTTGGAGGTGAGGGATGACCTATCCAGCGGTGGTGTTCGGGGGTCCTTCCCCCGAACACGACATCAGCGTTCTCACCGGGCTACAAGCAGCCCGACTTCTATCGGAGGCTGGAACCGACCCGGTAGCGATCTACTGGTCGAAAGTCGGACGCTGGTACCGAGTTGATCCGGACGGCGAGGCGTCCGACTACGCAAGCGGTCCTCCATCCAAGTCGAAAGAACTTCGCTTCGTGGCCCAGCCACAAGCAGGCTGGATGATCAAGCGCCGGAGATTGGACGTGGATACCGCTCTGTTGTGTTGTCACGGAGGCCCCGGAGAGGACGGAACCCTGCAAGGGGCGCTCGACTTAGCCGGTATCCGCTACTCGGGTCCGGATGCGGCCGCCTCGGTCCTATGCATGGACAAACTAGCGTTCGGCGCCTTGGTCGTGGCATCTGGATTGCCGGCGCTCCCCCGGCAGATGGTGAGTCCCGACATCGAGCCGGGTTTCCCACCTCCCTACATTGTCAAGCCACGGTTCGGTGGATCTTCCATCGGTATCCACGTTGTTGACGACTACGACACCGCGTTGGCTCTCCTGCGTACGTCGCCTCACATGGATCGAGGGGCCGTCATCGAGCCGTACCTCGCCGGCGGGCGAGACCTCAACATCGCTATCCGTACCTACCCGGAGTTCCAACTGTCGGCGATCGAGGCACCCGTGAGCGAGGAGTTCTACGGCTACGAGGAGAAGTACCTATCAGGTGGGGGTATCGAAGGCTCCGCGAGAGAACTCCCGGCCCGCCTGCCCGATGAGTTGGAGGCACGGATCAGGTCCATCGCGGCGAGGGTGACCCAACTTGCCGGAATCAGATCGATTGCCAGACTCGACTTCCTGGAGCGCGGCGGTCAGCTGTGGGTCAACGAGATCAACACGATCCCGGGTAGCCTCTCTCTTTACCTGTGGGTAGACCCGCCGATGAGCCGTCGTCAGATCGTGCTGGATCTGGTTGGCGAGATGGAGGATTCGCGGTCGAGGGTCTTCTCGACGGCGGGTTCGGACGGCGTGGCTCTACAGGGCGCTGCTTCTATTGCAGCCAAGCTGGGCTGAACACCCCCGTCCTTAGGAGGCTAACCCTTGGACGGATCGGTGGGGGATGGGCGGTGATTCCCCGGTCCATCGGAGCCTCTGGCGTGGAGCGGATTCCGAAGGTTCGTGAAGTTACAGGTTGACGATCGGGCAGGTGAGGGTACGGGTGATCCCGCCTATGGACTGGATCCCCGCGACGACCAGCCGGCCCAATTGATCGACATCGGAGGCTTCTGCCCGCACGATGACATCGTAGGGTCCGGTAACGTCGTCAGCTGACGTTATCCCGTCGATGGCCCGGACCCGGTCCGCGACCACCTTAGCCTTGCCGACTTCGGTCTGGATGAGCACGTATGCCTCGACCACTCTGCTCCTCTCGGATTGTGCCAATCAATTGTAGAGGTTGAAAACAGGTAACCACGGTTGCGGTTACCTGCCGTCTGAACCCAAGCGGACCGAATGCACGAAGCGGAGCCCGCCGTCGTTCTCCACGTCGAAGACGATCCGCTGACCCTGCCGCAGCAGGCGGAACACGCTACCTGCTAGGGATCCAGCTCGCAGGTACGCTTCGCTCCGGTCCTCGTCGAGTACGACTACCCCGGCACCTGTGTTCGGATCGTAGACCTTGACTACTCCTTGCATGGTCGTCAAGTGTACCCGCCCGGATCGAGCCGGAGTCCGGCTTCCTTGCATCCCTTGTGGATTCCATGAAGAAGCCTATCCGTACCGTATCCTCGCGGAGATGCAACGAGACGGTAGCCGGGCCACCATGGAAGCGACAGAGCGGAGCCTGGCCTATCTCCATGGAATCTCCGTTGAGCGGGTCAAGTGGTTGGGGGGCAAGCGTGCCGGGTCACTTCGCGAGCGCGGCATCGACTCGGTTGCCGACCTGCTGCTCCTTGTTCCACGCAAGCACATCGACCGGTCGCAGGTGATGCCCCTGGATCAAGTGGAAGTAGGGGTGGAGACCACGGTCATCGGACAGGTGCGCCGCGTCAATGTACGCCGGTTGAGACGCCGGATGGTGATCGTTGAAGCGGTCGTCGGTACCGACACCGGCTCGATCACGGCTGTGTGGTTCAACCAGCAATACCAGGCGCGGCGGCTCGAGCGTGGTATCGAGGTGGCGCTCTCGGGGAAGATGGAACGTTACCGGGGACGGCTGCAACTCAACTCGCCGGCTGTCGACATTCTTGCGAGAGGTCGAGGGAATCTGGCGGTAGGCCGGGTGGTTCCGGTCTACAGGGCCATGGGGGATGCCACCCCTACCTATCTTCGTATGGGTGTCCACAACGCCCTGATGCGTTCCCGGCCTATAACTGATCCTCTCCCGCTGGATCTGAGGCAGCGGCTCGACCTGACAGACCGGGACACGGCGATAGCGTCAGTTCACTTTCCCGATTCGATACAGCAGATCCGACCGGCTCGCCGCAGACTCGTATTCGACGAATTCTTCCGGCTCGAGGTGGCGCTTGCAATGACGAAGCGCCACAAGACCGAGACATCGGTGGGCATACCACATCTTCTGGATCCCGAGACCGAAATGGTCGAGCGGTTTGTGAGGGGGCTTCCCTACCGGCTGACCGGGGCGCAGAGACGGGTGATCGATGAGATCAAGCAGGATCTCGGCTCCCGATGGCCGATGCATCGTCTTCTCCAGGGAGAAGTCGGCTCCGGCAAGACGGTCGTGGCGGTAGCTACCGTCTTGACAGGTGTGCAGGGTGGGTTCCAGGCAGCTGTGATGGCTCCCACCGAAGTCCTTGCGGAGCAGCACTACGAGGGAATCGCAGGTCTGCTGGCTGAGGCGGGTATGGTTTCCCCGATCGCGGGTCCGTTCTCGCTGTTTGACGGGGTGGATGGTGGTGCAGACGGTCCCAGGGTGAGTATTGCTCTTCTAACCGGGAACCGGGCCGAGGCAAGCATACGTCCGCGCGGGAAGACCAATCGCCGCGAGCTACTGCACTGGATAGCAGGGGGCGAGGTGGACATCGTGATCGGTACCCACGCCCTGATCCAAGAGGGAGTGAGGTTCGCTCGTCTCGGTGTGGCCGTAGTGGATGAACAACACAGGTTCGGTGTCCATCAGCGGGTGCAACTGAAGGACAAGGCCGAGGGTGTCGACCCTGACCTGCTGATCATGACCGCTACCCCGATCCCGCGTACCCTCTCGATGACTCTCTACGGGGATCTGGATGTCTCGGAAATCGATGAGATGCCACCGGGACGCAAACCGGTGCGTACTTGGGCCACTTCCATGGAAGGCCGCGGCATGGACCGAGTGGAGCAGACGATACGCGACGAAGTGGGGGGCGGTCGGCAGGCGTTCGTGGTGTGCCCATTGGTAGAGGGATCCAGACAGGTGGAGGCAGCCTCGGCGGTGGCGGAGCATGAGCGGCTGGCCGGGGTGTTCCCCGAGATGCGGATCGGTCTCTTGCACGGCCAGATGGCTCCGCGCCGGAAGGAAGAGGTCATGGAAGCATTCCGTTCAGGTGGATTGGACGTGTTGGTGGCGACCACCGTCATCGAGGTCGGAATCGACGTGCCCAACGCCACGGTCATGGTGATCCGCGACGCCGATCGATTCGGTCTCAGTCAGTTGCACCAACTGCGGGGGCGGGTAGGACGTGGTTCGTATCCGGGCCAGTGCATCCTTCTGGCCGATCCAGCCACCAAGGACGGCGTCGAACGCATAGAAGCTATGGTGAGGCTCTCCGATGGATTCCGGCTTGCCGAGGAGGACCTTCGTATACGCGGTCACGGAACTGTCTTCGGAGCTCGCCAGTCGGGCTTCTCCGATCTGCGCATCGCCGACATCCTGCGGGACCGGAAGGAACTTGCCTCCGCCCGGCGGGAAGCCTTCGCTCTCGTAAGGAGAGATCCAACCCTCGAGAGCCACCCCGCAATAAGAGATGAAGTCAGGGTGCTGCTCGGTGATGCGGTCGAATGGCTCTTCCGGTCGTAAGGGATCCGGTACGTTGAGGATCATTGGTGGTTTTGCCAGAGGGCGGCGGCTGAAAGCGCCCCGGGGTCTGACTACCAGGCCCATGACCGATCGGGTGAGGGAAGCGCTGTTTTCAACTATCGCCGCCGTGCTTCCTGGCGCCGACGTACTCGATCTCTACGCAGGGACCGGATCGCTGGGCCTCGAGGCGTTGAGCCGCGGGGCCTCATCGGCGGTGTTCGTCGAACGCAACCCAGCCGCCCTCCGAGTGCTGCGGGCGAACGTGGAGGCGGTAGGACTCGGCGGTGGCGTGGTGGCGATGGAAGTAGGGCGCTTTCTGTCTAGGAAGGTGACCCGCATGAAGTCCTGCGGCCTGAACCGTTTCGACCTGGTATTCGTAGACCCTCCGTATAGCGAAGCCGTCGACTCGGTGAAAGCGACGATGGAGAAGCTAGAACCAGTCACCCGGATTGGTGGAACCGTGATCGTCCACCGGCGCGCAGGCGACGAGCAGCCACAGACGACGGGATTCGAGCGGGAACGAACCCACACATATGGCACGACTCGCATCTGGCGCTTCCGACGGATACCGATATGCCAGGCTTAGCCCCGATTCACTCATGCGAGGGCTTGTGCGAGCGATCGGTAACCCTTGGTAGACTCCCGACCCGGGAGGGCGGCGAAGTCGACATGCCCGTCGAGTCGAGCACGGTCTCCCAGCGTCGGGTGAATGCGAACCAATCCGCGAAAACAGGCTTGAAGTGGCGCTTCATGGGTGGGGTGTATTGGGAGACATGAAGAGCCAGGGCTAGACGGAAACGACGGTTAGATTTACACGAACCCGAGATCTAAGGAAGGAACGGTGGCTACGGCGGTCTGTCCCGGGAGCTTTGATCCGCCCACTAACGGGCACATGGACGTGATTCGAAGGAGTGTTTCTCTGTTCGATCAGGTGGTGGTGGCGGTGATCCGCAACCTATCGAAGACACCGATGTTCAGGTCGAGTGAACGCGTTGCCATGCTCGGTGACCTGTTCGCGGACGAGCCTACGGTGGAGATAGCGTCATTTGACGGTCTCCTGGTCGACTTTGCCAAGGATCGGAATGTCAACGTGATCGTCAAAGGCCTCCGGGCTGTGTCCGACTTCGACTACGAACTGCAAATGGCTCAGATGAACCACCGGCTCTCTGGGATCGACACGGTATTCGTACCCACGAGCCCGGAACACGCTTATCTCTCATCGTCCCTGGTGAAGGAGGTTGGGAGCCTCGGAGGTGCGGTGGACAGCCTGGTGCCTCCAGAAGTAGCCCGATTGATGAAAGAACGGTGGTCTCATGAACGCTGATCGAGATGCAGGCCGTAGCCTGAATCGGCCCACGGTCGTTCCGATGGTCGGGGAGGTCCAGGATCTGGTTTCCGAGATGATCATTGCGATATCGGAGGCGAAGACCATCCCTGCCTCCGGCAAGGTCATAGTCGACCGCGAGCAGATGCTGCAGACGTTGGAGATGCTCCGGGATCGCCTTCCGGAAGAACTGAGAGCAGCCCGATGGATGGTGAGGGAGCGAGAGACCTTCGTAGCGAGGACCAACGAACGAGTCCGGGATCTCGTGCAGAGGGCACGTCAAAAGGCCGATGAGATGATGGCGGAGACGAACATCATCGCAGAGGCAACCGAGGAGGCCAACATCCTGGTGCGTAGGGCCGAGGACCAGGCTCACCGTATACGCCTGGAGGCCGAGGACTACGCTGAGGATCGCCTGCAGCGGCTGGAGGGTCTCCTGTCAAGGGTTTTGGATCAGGTCAGAGAAGTCCGCGCCGAACTCCACCAGACCCGTTAGGTGAACCGGTAGGAGGGTGTTCCAACAAGTGGGGAGGGTAGCGTCCCGGTCGATTGTCGAGGAGTACTGGCATCAATCGCGCCGCGTGCGGCCTCTGGGAGCGGTGTCCTGGCTAAGGCGCGTTCATGCTACGCGGAGTCGTTTCGGTATCACGATCAAACTAGATGCCCGGTAGCCGGACGTTCGTAGGCACCGGCGTCTTCCGCGACCAGCCGTTCACCGTCGACGTATCCAACTTGCTACAACGCCCCGGGGCGCGACGCCGCGTGCTCCTCTCGGGTGCCTTGGTCCTCGAACTCGACCAGGTGGACGATTCGGGTCCGATCAATGCGGACCTCGAGGTGCAGGAGACGGGCGGATCGGTGCTGGTACGAGGTGAAGTCACTTCCTACCTCCGGATGCGGTGCAACCGCTGCCTCGGAGAGGTCCCTACCGATCTATCCATCTCATTGGTGCAACTGTACGTTACTGAGCCCGATGAGGATGTTCCCAGGATCGGCTCGGACGGCTCCATTGACCTGTCCGATGCCATCCACGACGAACTGTGCTTGTCAGTGCCGTTGGTGCCGCTATGCTCGGGAGCCTGTCGGGGACTTTGTCCTACATGCGGAACCGACTTGAATGTAGAACCCTGCGAGGGCCACACAGCGGAACGGGGTTCCCCGTTCGCTGCATTGGAAGGTTGGTTGGAAACCTCCCCTCGGGGCGCGAAGACCTCCCGGTAGATTTCGGTTTCATTCCACAGACCTAAGGGGTACGCCATGGCAGTGCCGAAGAGAAAGATGTCGCGCTCACGCACCCGGCGGCGGAAGGCGGAAGCGATGAGAGTCAGTCCCGTGCGGACCGTCGAGTGTCCACGTTGTGGTGCCCCGAAGTTGCCGCATCGGGCATGTTCGGGACCGGGCGGCTGCGGCACGTACCGGGGCAGAGTCGTGGTAGAGGTATTTGACTGAGACTGTCCACTGGGCCGGGACGGGGATAGGAGATCATTCCGCCGTGGGATCTTCTTGCCGACCTGTCGCGGTTCCTGGATTGATCTTCGAAGACGGGATGTCGGAAGGACTCCCATGGCGCGGATAGCACTGGACGTGATGGGGACCGACCGGGGTCCCGCCGAGATGGTGGCGGGGGCCTTGATGGCCGTGGAGAGGGGCCAGGAGGTGGTGCTCGTCGGACGCCGGGATGTGGTGGAACCCGAGCTTCTCGCGTCCGGTAGCGACCTGGAATTGGTTCATGCGCCCGAAGTCGTCGAGATGGGCGACAGTCCAGCCCAGGCTCTCAGAGACAAGCCGGGTTCATCGGTACTAACCGCCGCCCGTCTTGTTGCCTCGGGCAAGGCTGACGCGTTGGTGTCGGCGGGCTCGACCGGGGCGGCCATGGCAGCCGCTTCCATCGTGATCGGCCGTCTCAAGGGGGTACTCCGGCCCGCGATCGCTACTTCCATCCCCCGCCCCGGGAGTCCGTCGCTGCTGCTCGACTCGGGTGCCAACCTGGAGGTCAGACCTGTGCACCTGCTCCAATTCGGTATAATGGGGTCACTCCTCGCCGAGATCGTCTACGGAATGGTACGGCCTCGCGTAGCGCTCCTGAACATCGGTTCCGAACCAGCGAAGGGCAGGGACCTGGAACGGTCCGCGTTCCGGCTGCTGGAGGAAGCGCCGGTCAACTTCGTTGGTAACGTCGAGGGAGGCGATATCACCGGCGACACGGCGGATGTGTTCGTCACCGACGGGTTCACCGGAAATGTTGCGCTCAAGACCATCGAAGCGGCGGCGGGGGTGGTGGTCCGATTGGTGAACACCTCCTTCATTGACCTTCCTCCCGATGTGTCCCCTCACGTGGCAGCTCCGATGGGGGAACTTCACAAGGTGATCAACCCGGAGCGGTATGGAGGAGCCCACCTCGTCGGAACCTCGGCTGGTGTGGTCATCTGCCATGGTTCGTCCTCGCGCAATGCGATCCTCAATGCCATCCGGCTCGCCACCGAGGGTGTGAAGGGAGGTCTCGTGGAGCGGCTCGAGCGAGGGTTGGTTGGTCCGTGACCATACGAGGGGCTTCTACCCCTTGTAACGGCGCACGGGGAGTAGGGATCCGCCTGTGGTCGGAAGTTGTGACGGGCACCAGCGGTCCCCGGAGCTACCGTGACGATGCCCGCGCGGGCTCGCTGCCGGATAGTCATCCAACGCCAGGCCCGAAATGACCACGAACTCCGTCGGCCTCGAGCCCATTCTCGGCTACACGTTCGAGAGTCTGGACCACCTTCAGGAAGCTCTCCGGCATCGTTCCTGGGTGGCGGAGACCGGCCAGGGACCTTCGAACGAGCGCCTCGAGTTTCTGGGAGACACGATCCTGCAGTTCGTCGTCACCGACTTCATATATGCCAACTACCCTGAGTACTCCGAGGGGGAACTAGCCAAGCTCCGATCCTCCGCAGTCAAGCGAGAGGTACTGTTCAAGGTAGGTCTCGCCATGGGTCTCGGTGAGCACCTGATGCTGGGCAAGGGGGAAGAGGCCACGGGAGGGCGGGCTAAGCCCTCCATCCTCGCCGATGCGATGGAGGCGGTACTGGGGGCCGTCTACCTTGACGGAGGCCTAGAGGTGGCCCGGAGCCTGATCATGCGCCTCTGGGAGGAGCGGGTCCGGAGGGGAGCGGCCGCACCCGGCTGGAGCGACTACAAGAGCCGGCTTCAGGAGCACCTCGCCCGAGAAGGGCACAGACCTACCTACAGCCTCACCGAGACAGGTCCGGACCACGACAAGTCATTCACGGCCGTGGTGTCGGTAAACGGTCGCGAATGGGGGACCGGTACGGGTCGGTCGAAGAGGGAGGCCCAGCAGGTGGCGGCCAGCCGAGCCCTGCACGCCTTGGGGACTGACTCGGCGAACGGCGGTTGACCCCAGTTCTTCATGGATCGGGTTTGCAGGGGTGAATGGAAGTGGAAGGCTTAGGAGGGTGCTGAACATTGACGATTGCTCGGGCCTGCCGCCCGCCGACCCAGGCAGCATGTCGGCGATTGGCAGGCCGCTGGTGG
>JAPOQZ010000132.1 GCA_026710435.1 bacterium
CCACAGCCGCAGCGTCTCAGACGCGCAGCCGAACTTCTCAGCTATCGAACAGAACATCCGTCCCTGTCAGAACGGTGCTCCCCCCGATGCTCCAACACCATCCAGACAGCCCGCTCCCGAACCTCCGGCGAATACATGATCAGTCTTCCCATGACTCCATTATCTCCCAACCAATTCGAGTCTCCGGGGAAACCGGGGCGGTTCATAGTTCATAGCTCTAGGGGCCGGCGCGGGATCCACTGCCAGGCACCGGCTGAGCTTTGCGCCAGCTCCCATTGGTAGCCGAACAGGGTCTCCAGAAAGGTGTTGTCCCATGTCACGGGGGTAGCAGTCCACGCGCCCTCGAGCCCGCTCGTGATCGTGTCGCCCGCCATGCCGCTGCCGTAGCTGTTCCTCCACCCCAGGCCCTGTTCCTCCAGGGTTGCGCCCTCGGGCTCAGGGCCGACGTATCGGGCAGCGTCCGCAGCTCCATGGGTCTTTCCGAAAGTATGCCCTCCGGCTATGAGCGCTACCGTCTCTCGTCCATGGCCATCCGGGTGAAGGTCTCCCGAGTATCCCTCGCTGCCGCCAGCGGGTCGGGCCGTCCATTCGGCCCCTCGGGGTTCACATAGATCAGGCCCATCTGGACGGCACCGAGAGGATCGGCCAGTTCCCGATCTCCGCTGTAACGCTCATCTTCCAGCCACCCGGTCGCGGGTCCCCAGTAGATGTCCTCCTCCGGCTCCCACACGTCCTCGCGCCCGCCGCCGAAGCCCATCGACTCCAGCGCCACATTCCCCGCGAGGATCATCAGATCGGCCCACGAGATTTCGCGACCGTACTCCTACTTGACCGGCCATAGCAGTCGGCGCGCCTTGTCCAGGTTGGCGTTGTCGGGCCAGATGTTGAGCGGCGCGAAGCGATGCGTGCCCGATCCACCGCCACCTCTCCCGTCGAAGATGCGGTACGTGCCGGCGCTGTGCCAGGCCATCCGGATGATCAATGGCCCCGTAATGGCCGTAGTCGGCCGGCCACCAGGGCTCGGAGGTCTTCATCACCTCTTCGAAATCGGTCTTCATCGCCTCGAGATCAAGACTGTTGAACTCCGTCGCGTAGTCGAACCCGTCGCCCATCGGATCGATCAATGGCGAGTTCTTGTTCAACGGCCTCAGGTTCAACTGTTCCGGCCACCAGTGTTGATTCGCCAGCGAGCCCACTGCAGCGGGCATCTGGTGCGACACCGGACCCTCGGCGTCCGATGTCTGCTGATCGACGGTGCTGATGTCTTCGACAGTCATCGCTAGTCCTCCGGTGCTGGTAGGCCATCGTGCGATGCCAATCTAGCTGTGGCTACCGGGCTCTTGACGCACCCCTGACTGGTCCGGGTGGCGGGTCGGCGGGGTCACGATGCGCCCGCACGGATTCCTCAGGCTGGGCTCTTCTGGAGGATGCCGGAGAACATGTGCTCTCCGCATCCGTCCCCGTCGCCGGGAAGGGGGAGTGTCTCGGTCTTAGAACCGGCATCCTCCATGAGAGAAACCCAGGTCGCCAGTGGAAAGAGGCCGGTCACGTGGAGGTCGGTCTCCACGCGCCGGCGGCCCCCTCGTCGATCGTGTAGGTCATCCACGACTCGATGGTCGTGTCGGTGGGATCGGGGTCGGCGTAGTCCCCGTCCTCAATACCGAGGATCAGGCCCATACCCTCCGGGCGACCGCGACCGGCTGACCCCGTGGCCACGAGTGAGCACCGCGTCGATCGCCCGGCTGATGGGCCCGAGCGCCGCGATGATCGATTGCTTGGCCGCATTTATTTCGTGGGCGGTCATGCTCTCCGGCTGGTCCGGACTTACGGTCTGGGCGAACGACCCCACATGATCGATCGCCCAGACCGTGAACAGACCGGCGTCCGTTGCGACCGCGCAAGCCCCTCCGAGCTCGCCCTCGCCCGGCCCTTAGAGAGTCCCGTCATGCCAGAGTCTCTCGCAACGTGATTGATGTTCCTGCCTTCACACCGGCGCTACAACTTCAACCCCCAACGAACTGTGCCGCCTCGGCCAGCCGCTGGTCGTAGGTCACGATACCGCTGAGCTCGCTACCCAGCCCCAACGCGGCGACCAGGTGCAGGGCATCAAGGCTCCGCAGCCCGGCGGGCTCCAGCAAGCCGGCCGTTTCGTACGCCGCAGTCGTGAGTCGCATCAGTACCAGGGAGTCCAGGAGATCGCGCGCCGCTGCCATGCGGCGTGGCGCCTTTCTCCGGATCGTCCGCTGCAGTTCTGTTCGCAATAGGTCGCTCGAGACGATTCGCCGAGAAAGCTCCACGATCCAGAAACGCAACGCCGGCGTCTCCGCCTCAGCGATCACCAGCTTTACCGCTGCTGAAGTGTCGAGATAAAACATTTTTGTCTCCGTCCACCCTTACGGGTCTATCAAAGGGGGCAAATCTGCTTATATCATCTAGTTAGGAACAAAGTTGATTAGCTAGATAACTTTATCGATTTCAACAGAAGTTAATGGACAATAGCGCTGATATTCAGAAACGCTCGCTGCTGCGCACTCTTGCCAGTTCCTCCGACAATACTGCCTCATCAGGCTGTCTTGGTGCGGGTGGAGGTAACTCGCTCAACTCGCGAAGAGCCGGACGGGCCAGACCCGCGGCGATCATGGCCTCGAGCCGGCCGGCGGCGTACGGCACCATCCGGGCGACCGGACGACCATCCTCGGTGATCGTCACGAACTCGCCTCGGGCGGCCATCGCGACGACAGCAGCCGCGTCCCGCTCCAGGGTCTGTATCCCTATCTCAGCCATAGTGCCTCGCATACTAGTGCGGAGGTGATCAATATGGGACCGGTCGGTCATGTGTTCAGGCCCCGACTTGTAGGTGGTCGCGCATCGGTAGGGCTCGGGTGGTGCGCATCCCGAGCCAGGCGGCAACCTCGGCAAGCTCCGAGGACAGGTCTCCCTGCGCAACCGCGTAGTGGTGCTCGCGGCCCTCGACCATCACGGTGCTGACCAGGTCCATCAGCTCGATCGGCTCGCTGCTGAGCCGGAAGCGGGTAAACCAGCCGCGGGTGCCGTCGAACCCGGCCTTCCCGGTATCCACCACCTCGGCGGTGGCGATCAAAAGCTCGCTGAAATCGTCCCCCGCATAGGCGATGGTGGTCTGCTGGGGAGCGAACAACAGGTCGCCCGACACCCCGTAGCGGACATCCGACTTGCGGCCCAGCGTCACGTGATCAACCCAGCGGATCCCATTGCCGGCGCCGAAATGGCGGGGCGTGACCCCGCAATGCCAGAGCAGCGCGGCATCGGCTTCCAGGTCGAGGGTGGTGAAGTCCAGAAGGGTGGCGGACCCGTGACTTGACGACATCGAGTTCATCAGGAGCATCGACACCGCTCCGGGTACGTCCCCCTCGCAGGAGACCGCCACACCGTCCTCCGAGCCCAGCAGGCTGTAGGCCATGCAGGGGACCATGTCGAAGTCCTCCTCGAAGCTGGGCCAGCACTGGACCGCCAGGGCGTCGTACCCCTCCACGGCGATGATCCGGCGGAGCGCCACGTAGAGGCGGGCGTTGCGGTCCATGCCGATCGAAGGGGGCGGTCACTTCTGTGGCCAGGTCGGTGGCCATCCGCACCACGGAGGCGGCCGGACGGGCCTCGACGGACCGAGCCACCCGGACCACCTCGTCGATGGTGTGGGCGCCGACCCTCGTACCGAACCGACTCTCGAGGCTGGCCTCGCCGAACAGCATCTTGTAGAAGCCGGGAGAGATACCGCCGATCCAGCCGATCCGCGCCGAAGCCATCGCCTTAATACCCTTCAGCGCCCGGAAGGCGACGCGGAAGCGACGCTCCGTGTCCGGTTCGTCGATGTGGCCCAGGAACCACTTGTAGGGCACTCCCCGCTCTCGCAGGTAGCGCCGGATTATCGAGGCGAAGTGGTTGGTGGAGACCAGCAAGTGGAGCCGGATGGATCCCTCCAGCACCGGCTCCGGAGTAGCCCAAAGCCCGAGCCTGGGAGCGGCCGCCGCCAGCGGCTCGAGCAGCTCGCCGGAGCGCAGGCAGCCGCATGGAGGACCAGGAAGTCGAGCTGTTGGGATGACAGATGGTCAGCGGCCTGGCGGGCGGACTCTAGATCGCCGATGCCATGGTCAATGGCCACCGGGTCGAAGTCCATCTCGTCGGCGAGGCGGCCGAGGCCGGTGATGGAGGCCCGTCGGTACTGGTCGCGCTCGTCGGCGTAGTAGCTCTCGAACGCCACCCCCACGCACCCGACCCTTGGCACCGGCACGCGAAGTCTTGGATCCGGGCGTGCCCAGTTGCGGTGAGGGCCGCGTGGCTTGTTTTGAGTTCATGGCTGTTTCCTAGGGTCGCCCAGGACTGTTCGCAAAGCCCGGTCTCTAGTTCCAGTGATCGCGGGTGTACTCGTATTGGTCGTTGCCATACAGCTGTTTGGTCGCGTTACCGACCCGAACCCAAAAGTCGCTGGCGGGTGCGCCACCATCCTGCGCTCGCGCGAACACCGGCTTTCCCGAAGATGAAACAGAAACGACACATACTGTGCCCGTTGAGGTCTCCTCGAAGGCAATCTCCACTACCTTGGCAGTCGAGATTGAGAGGTCTGTGTCAAGTCGCTGGCGTAGCCACAGTTCGTAGGAGTCGGTGTTCCTTCTCGCTTTGGTCATGGATGAGAAATCAGGCTCGAGGCCTAGGACCGTACCCTGGTCGTCCACACCGATCAGAAGTGTCCCACCATCAGAGTTGAGAAACCCGGCCACCGTCTTGACAATCACATGTTCCATCGCCTTGTCAGACTGTCGGGCCTTCTGGTTGTAGCGAGCGGTCGACTTGAACTCGAGTGTCTGGGACTCACCGGCCTTGAGCATCTGCTGCAAGGTTGTGGAAGCTTGCCCGGGCAAATGCCCTATCCGACTGAATCCCTGCTTGGTTACCCGGGCCATCAGCTTGCGGCGCTTCTCCAAGAATTCGGCGTAGTCCAACTGCTCCCAGCCGATAGGCAAGGCATGCAGGCGCGCCTGCTTGTCTAGCCGGCCGGACGCAAACCGGGCTGCCAAGGGGGGCCAGTAATCAGCGGGGCCGGAGGCGCCCTTCGATACGTCAACAGGCTGATCCATGAAGCCGGTGTTGGCGATAGCGTTATAGTCCGTGGACTTCTTCAGGCCCAGGGTTGCCAGATAGGCCCGCGGGAAAAGAAGGTCTCTGTCCAGCGACACCTTGGAGCGTGGACCAGCGTCGAGCAGATCCCGCACCCTCTGCCTACCCAGGAGCGTTTCCGCGTCGAGTAGCACCAGTGCCGCCCAATACGCCGACAGGGGCGCCGACTTGGGCGCCGACGTGTCGAGTTGGTTGGGAAGGGTGATCTCCCAGAAGTCGGATGTGAACTCAACCCCGATCAGTCGGTCCAGCACCTCCAGAAACGCCTGGCCGTCGGAACCGGCCTGGGAGATGCGATTCAGGTCGGATTGCAGTTGACTCTCGGAGGAACCCGTGTAGCGCCTGGTGGCGTGGGCCATGAAGAACCAGCGGGCGATGGCATCGTCAAGGGACGAAGAATCGGCATTTGTATCCCTTCGACCGATCAACCAGATGACATAGCAATATAGAACGGCAATTTCAGAGGTAATCATCCGCCGATCCCGGAATCCGGCTCTTCTCAGACATCCCAGAAAGCGACTCCAATTGGTGAGGTCCAACACCTCGTCCTGGGCGCGCCTGAGTTCTCTAAACTGCCGGTCTCTCCGTTCCTCCGAGATCTCCCCGGTATCGAGGTCCTTGCCGCGCAAGATGTTGTAAACGGTCGCCAAACTTCCCCTACGGAAGGCCAGACCGACCGAGACACGTAACATCTGATCGGGGTCGGGATCGATAAACGGGTTCCTCGGAGACCGCCGGCCCGGACTCGCGATTCTGGCTTCTCGACAGAAGTCCTCGAGTTGGCGGCGGCCTTTATCCCAGTACACCGACATCAGCGTCAGGATGAAGTTCGCCCGGTTGAGAATGACCCCCTGGGAATTGGTTCGCACGAAGACTTCGGCCACCACGTCCGCTTCGACCCGTTCATTGATTTCGATGGCGTGAAACGCGAACCGTTGGAGGTCCCGGACCCGGTCGATCCGGTCCTCGTATAGGTCCTTGTCCTGCTGGGTGATGTCCGTCTGGCGTGAAGCTTGGAGACGGGCGAGGAAATCGCGAACGGTCTGGCGATGGCTGACCCAGATTGCGGAAATGTCGGGAAGGTACTCGGGGTTTTGGCGAATCGCCGCGTTATACACATCGAAGGTCTCCGCCACCGGATTGAAAGCTATACGGATGTGCCTTTCCTTGAAGTTCTTGGTTAGAACGGCTTCGCCCGTGAGGATTGCGTACAGGGATGTCAACCGCTGCTGGCCGTCTACGATGGCCAGTTTGGCCACCGACGTCGCGCTGTCGTCGATCTGGCGTAGGCTCGCATCAGCGCCGGTATCCCAGAAGAGGAGGGTACCGACAGGAAACCCCCGATACATAGAATCGATCAGCTCGCGGGCCTTCGTAGCGCCCCATACGAACGGTCGCTGGATATCCGGCAACCCGATCCTACCCTCGCTGATGTCTTCTATCAGGGAGCCGAGAGAGTAAGTGGTGGTTCGGTAAAGGTTAGACATGACGAACAAGCCTACCTTCCTGGTGTGACACCAAGCCGGGTCGTGCTGCCGTCGCATATTCGCTGGAGCGGTGACCCGGTTTACGACCAGAGAGATCGACGGGATCGGAAGCTTGTTTACCAACAGGTGCTAGCCGAGGGGTCAGACGACGTCAGGTACTTCATCGACGTGGCCGCCCTCGCTGACCTGTGGTATGAAATGCCGCTGCCCGCTTCCGTGCGGGACGTGTGGGGGCCGTGGCTGCGGGAGCGTGGCTAGCTGCCTTAGCCGGATGCTCGACCATCTCCAGCAGCAACTCAGAACGATCGTGGACCACCAACCAGAAGGCGATGACTTCGCCCTCGCTGGTGGTGGCACGCTGATCGTTCGGGGAGTAATCACCCGGCCGACCCGTGACCTAGACTACTTCGGCACTTCCCAGAGTGGACGCGCCCATCTGACTGACGCCCTCAAGGCGCGCCTTGCTGCCCTCGGTTTCACCGTTGAGCGCTTACGGTCTTTTCCGAGGGTTGTCAGGTTGCGGGTCAGCACATCGGAGGACAGCACGACGGTGGACTTGGGTTGGGACGCTCGGCTCGTTTCTCCTGAACGGGCTGAAGGTGGTCTGGTCCTGTCCGAAGCCGAGGCCGCAGACAAGATTCTGGCTGTCTCGGATCGGGGCGCCCCACGCGACTTCGTTGACCTGGCAGCTCTCGTTCAGCGGCGGGGGGTTCGGAAGGCGTATACGGGCGCGGTGGAGAAGCAGCCCGGGCTCGATCCCCGCCAGCTGCTCTATACCGCGTACTCCGCCGCGTACTCCCCCGCGTACTCCGGTCCCTGACCTGGGGTTTCACCCCGCCGGCAGCGACTCGGGGAAGCTGGTCTGCGACCCTACGGGCGTTCGCCCGCCGACACAGGTACCCACCCCCCGTTTACCGCTGTCGCCGCCTGGTCGACCGTCCTCGACGGTCCCACAAACTGCAGCACCCCGGCCGCTACCGGCTGTCGCCCGCCCCGCCGCCCGGTAACCGGGGGTCCTCCAGTGCCTCCGCCCCCGCCGCGGCGGCTGACCGGGGAGGCGTGGGAGGACTTGGAGCGGCTGGGAGGTCCGGTGGGTAACCGGAAGAGGGCCGATGGCGGGGGTTCCGGGGACGCTCCGCCAGCCGGGCGAAGACGGTGTCCAGAAGGACGCCGGCAGCCCGGGCTCTCCTAGATGAGTAGTTCCAAGGGGTGTGGGTGGTAAATCCCCGGTTTGGGGGCTTGAGGGGTCCAAGATCCGGGGTGCAATTCTTCCCCGATCCTTGGAGGACCTGGAATGGGCCCGGACCTGGACACCCTCGCGACTGCATTGTACGTGACTGTGGACGATTTGTTGGTGGACCATCCCGAATGGGCACCCGAGCGGCCCGCGGTGGGGATCGTCCCGAAGCTGTCGGATGCCGAGTTGGTGACCTTGGCGGTGATACAGGCTCTGTTGGGATACACTTCCGAAGCCCGTTTCCTGCGCTACGCGGATGCGCATCTGGGACCGTGGTTCCCCTACCTACCGACCCGGCCGGCCTATAACAAGCGGCTGCGGCGCAGCGCCGGTATGATGCAACATATCTTCAACCATCTCGGCCGGGTCTCTCCGTCGTTCGAAGATAGTCTGTGGTTGGTGGACTCGACACCGGTCGAGTGCGGTCGCAGCCGCCAGACCGCACAGCGCTCCGAGTTGGCCGGCTGGGCAGAATACGGCTACTGCGCGTCGCACTCCCGGTATTTCTGGGGTCTGCGCCTGCACCTCGTCGCTACCGCATCCGGTCTGCCCATTCTTTGGGCGCCGGCTCCGGCCAAAGCAGACGAACGCGACATCGCCCTCGAAATGCTGGCCCGAAGCGGCCCGCCGTGGGCGGGCCAGACCATCATCGCGGACAAGCGCTATCGGCGGGCGACGTTCGAGAAGACCCTCAACGACGCCGGTATCACCCTTATCCGGCCCGCCACCAGAACCGGAGAAACCCCGAGCGGGACGGCGGTTCCTACGTCCGTTCCGCCAGATCATCGAGTCGGTCAACAACACTCTCAAGACCCAGTTGGATCTCGAACGGCACGGCGGCCGCACCAAAGCAGGTGTCATAGCACGCGTCCTGCAACGTCTCCTAGTGCTCATAGCTGCGATCTGGCACAACCAAACCACCAACCAGCCCGGACCAGCCCGATCCCTCATCGCCTACGACCACTAACCACCCCTTGGAACTAACCGTCTAGGGAAGGAGGCCACAGATGGCTGGTAACGATAACTCCTTGGACGTTGCGGTTCTGGGTTCGGGTCGGGTTCCGTCTCCGGGCCGCGGCCGAGGGCGACGGTGAGTTGTTGATGCTGGTGGAGACCATGACATCGGTGGTGGGTTGTTCGGGTTGCGGGACCCGGGCACGGTCGAAGGGGACGCCGCCGGACCAGGGTGCGGGATCTGCCGGTGGGGGGCCGGCCGACGGTGTTGGTGTGGTGCATGGGGGTGTGGCGCTGCGCCGAAGCAGCCTGCGATGTCGGGTCCTGGTCGGAGACCAGTCCCCATATTCGGCCGAGGGCGGTGCTGTCGGAGCGGGCTCGCCGTGAGGCGGCTCGGAGGGTCGGAGAGGATCGTGTGTCGGTCGCAGCTGTGGCTCGTGGCCTCGGTGTGGGCTGGTCCACGGTGATGGACGCGGTACGGGAGTTCGGGGAACCGCTCGTCGAAGAGCAGCTGGGGTCCTTGGCCGGGGTGCGGTCGCTGGGGATGGACGAGCATCGGTGGAGGTCCCGTCCTGATCGGTGGGCGACCGGATTCGTGGATCTCGAGTCGGGCCGGCTGCTAGAAGTCGTTCAGGGCCGTTCCGGGGCTGCTGCCAAGGGTTTCCTAGCCTCTGAGACCGCCGAGGTGCGGCGGGGGTGGGGGTCGTGGCTCTTGAATCGGTGGCGGGGGAGTCCTGACCCCGGCACGGGAGCTGTTGCCCGACGCGACGGTGACCGTGGACCGCTTTGCACATGGTCCGGCTAGCCAACCAGGTCGTCACCGAAGTCCGCTAACGCACCCCCAAGACGTGATGGGTCATCGGGGACGCAAGGGCGATCCGCTCTACGACATCCGCCGGCTACTACTCGTCGACGAAGAACGGCTCAGCGATACGGGTCGCCGTCGCATCGACGCGGCTCTGCCGCATCCCGATGGTGACCGCCTGCGACGACGTGGCCTGCGCCTGGGTAGCCAAAGAACACTTCTCCGCCAGGTCTACGCCGCCGGTAACCTCGAAACCGCCCGGAAGCGGCTCGAAGCGTTCCACGGCTGGGCCGAGACAGTTGACGTGCCCGAAGTTGATCGCCTGTCGCGGACGTTGCCGACTGGGGAGAAGGAGACCCTCAACTATCACCGGACGGGTACTACCAACGGACCGACCGAAGCTGTCAACCTGATCATCGAAAAGACCCGAGCCTGAATAGTTGGTCCGGAGGTGACCTCCGCGGTATACAGCCCCTCAGACGTGACCATCAGGGCCCTGCGCGAAACGTGGGATGGGGGGGTGAAATCCTTGGATTGGGGATGAGGCCTCGCTGGAATCGGTGAAGTACCACATTCGCCGATGCCAGGAGGCCTCGATGTCTGATGTTATGTCCGTTCGTCTAGGAGGGTGCTGAGCAATCCACCAGCGGCCTGCCAATCGCCGACATGCTGCCTGGGTCGGCGGGCGGCAGGCCCGAGCAATCGTCATTGGTCAGCACCCTCCTAGTCCGGCATGCTGGAACGCGGCCACCCATGGGATGGGGGACTTCCCGGACGGTATGCTATGGCCGGTGACAGAGAGATATGGGGACTTCGGTGGTCGGGGCAGGCTCCTCGGTCGCTGCGGTGGTGGTCTCCGCCCGGGTGCTATCAGCGGTCGCCCGGGGCCTTCCCATGTCGCATTTGGTGGCCTGCAGCCGGGACGTTGTCACCCGACCAGGCTTGTTTTGCTTGCTGTTGTGGCGCTTCTGGCAACAACGATCTCGCCGACTCCGGCCCTCGGGGCTGGCGAGTTCTCCGACGTGAGCGCGGGAGGGACACACGAAGCCGCCATCGAGGCCTTGGCCGACCTGGGCGTGTTCACCGGGACCGAATGCGGGGACGGCCTCTTCTGTCCCGACCAACCGGTCGACCGGTTGGTCATGGCGGTATGGCTCATCCGGGTCCTCGGCTACGAGGTCACAACAGCAGGGGCATCACGGTTTGCAGACGTGGAAGCCTCTGCGTGGTGGTCCCCCTTCGTGGAGGAACTCGCCGACCGCAACATCACCGCCGGATGCGCCACCGGCCCGCTCCGCTACTGCCCCGACCAGCCGGTCACCCGCGCCCAGATGGCCGCATTCCTCGTCCGAGCATTCGATCTCGACAGAGCCCCGCCGGCGGGGTTCACCGACACCGAGGGCGACGCCCACCGGACCAACATCGACACCCTCGCCGCGGCGCGGATCACCGCCGGATGCAAGACCGGCCCGCTCCGCTACTGCCCCAACGATCCCGTCACCCGCGCCCAGATGGCCACCTCCCTCCACCGCGCCCTGCTCCAGCAGAAGGAACAGGCGGTCGAGGCCGACGCGATCGTGATCAGCGACGACCTACCAAACATGGACTTGACAGACCTGTCAACCGGGGAGTCGGTCAACCTCCACTCGTTCGTAACCGGCGACAAAGCCCTCCTTCTGTGGTTCTGGTCGCCCTACTGACCGACCTGCTCGGCGGATGCGCCGACTATCGAGCAGTTCGCTCGACAGAACAGCCACCGGGTCACGGTAATAGGCATCAACAGCCTGGGCACTTCCACCGACGTCAACGCCTTCATATCACATTTCGGGATCACGTTCACCAACCTACGGGATCGTTCCCCGTGGGTAACAAAGCACTACGGGATCAAGTACTGGTCCCAGTTTTGGCTGCTCAACGAGCTAGGTAACAGGGTCGGCGGCGGTCCGACCCTGTACAGCACCAGCCGGGCCGAGGAACTGTTGGCGGAACTGGAGGCATCCGCTTCCTGATCGCCGCTCCCGCTACCGGATGCGGACCGGGTCCGGGCGGTGTCCAGAAGGTCTATCGGCGCTCCTCGAACGGGCGATCAGCAATCTCCACTGATCCTGCGGGCCGAGCGGGCCGGTTACCGGATCGCCGAAGTTCCGTTGGTCGTAGAGGAACTGAGGGAGGCCCAATCTGCCCTGCTTCGCCGCAACCTTGGGAGGATGTCCCTTCCCGTTACGTGGTGTTCTCGCGGTGTGAACCTGCTCAACCCGGCGGCAGCGCCACTTCGCAGGTTCCCCACTGGGGATGCTGTATCCACTGGAGTTGGAGGTCGGCCGGCGCTGTCGTCGAGGTGACAGGAACGGTGGTTGGCACAGTCGTCGTTGGAACAGTTGTCGACGTGGTAGGCGTGGTCGTTGACGGAACGGTGGTTGGCACAGTCGTCGTTGGAACAGTTGTCGACGTGGTAGGCGTGGTCGTTGACGGAACGGTGGTTGGCACAGTCGTCGTTGGGAACAGTCGTTGACGTGCATCGTCCCACTCCTTCTCCGTCAATGGGATAGTGCAGATGTCATTGCTGGGGCACCTCGGAAAAGTCACTATTGAAACGGTAGTGGGCACCGTCGTCGTTATTGGAACAGTCGTAGTTGTTGAACCAGTCGTCGAAGGGGTGGAAGCCGTCGCGGTGGTGGGATCCTCATCCCCCGCCACCGGCACCGCCGCCAACATGACCAGTCCAACCGCTACCAGGAAGAGAGACGACGATCCACGCCTCAGAACAACCCACCCCATGTCATGCCAGAATGTTAGCCCCAATTCCTCATGGGTGTTGGTGGTGGGGGTGGGTGACTAGACACGGGCATGCCCTTCTGACCTGTGAACTGTGAATCGCCCCGGATGCGCCTATTAAGCGACTACACGGGGCGGGCAACCGGTGGGGAGACACTCAGAGTCAAAGCCACTTCCCCCAAAGGGGGTCGGGCAGGGGAATTTCGAGCCATCCCCACCGGCACTGCCACATCCCCACATAACAAACACGCATGGGGAGTTTCAACGATCGTCAACACGGAGCTTCGCGCAGTGGTTTGATGTCCGCGGAGGCGGATGTGATTTTGTGGAGCTCTGTGGGGGCAGCCGAGCCCGGATAGGGTGAACCGGCGTAATGGTATGGGACACGGCGGTGCGACGCCCGGGTGGGTTCGATCGAGTTGCGGATCCGGCGTCTGTGGCGGCGGTCGTACTTCCCGAGTGGCTCTTGGATGCGCGTACTCGTTCTGAGCGGGTGTTCGTGCAAGGGGTGGCCGAAGCCTATGTGCGGGGGATCTCCACCCGTCAGCTGGAGGGACTGGTCGAGGCGCGGGGGTTACGTCGCTGTCGAAGTTCCAGGTGTCGGAGTTGGATCGGGAACTGGACCAGGCAGTGGCCGAGTTCCGTAACCGGCCCCTTGATGCCGGCCCGTACATGTATGTGTTGGGCCGATGCGCTGGTGGTCAAACGCCATGCGGCAGGCCGGGTGGTGACTGTGGCATGCTACTGGTGGTCGGGGTGACATCGAGAAAAACTGGGTCTGGATGTCGCTACGGGCGAGGACGGTGCCGCCTGGCTGGGATTCTGGCGCAGTCTCGTCGCCAGTGGGCTACGGGGCGTGCGGTTGGTAACCTCCGACTATCACCCAGGACTACTGCGGGACGCAGTGGCGGTGACTCTGCCTGGTGCGTTGTTGCAGCGGTGCCGCACCAATTATCTGCGCAATCCATGAGCGAGTTCTGATCGTCGATACTTGCTGTTACCGGGTTCGGCTTGTAGAGTGAAATGGCCTTCCGGTGATGTTCTGGGTGGAAGTCGTAAACCCCGGAGTGCCAGTTCGAGGATCTGTCAGGGTCGTCTAGGACGGGAGCCGGGGTTTACGCATTTTCTGGGGGTTGGTCAGCCACGTAGTGGACCTCGGTGGCGACTCTTGCTTTCTGGAGACGCTCAAAGTGTTGTGTTTGTCCGTAGGCGAGGGATTCGTGGGCGACGCCGGCGAGCGCGTCGGGGTACCACAGCAGGGGTTCGGTCTTGGTGCGCCATTCGTAGGTGAACGCAGGGCCGCTGCGGTTGGCTTGGAACGAGTCCAGGATCGTATTGCGGTCCCGACCGTCAGGGGTTGTGCCCTGTGATTCGATGATGAGGTGGTCGATTCCATCGTTGGTGAGTTCTGCTACGAGATAGGCGAGCAGTTCGCGGCGGGCGTTGACCTGTTGACGGCGGCCAGCTGTTCGGGCTAGTACGTAGGTGGCGGCAATGTGGTTTTCGAGGAGAGTAACTGCTTCCTCGCGGAGGGTGGAGCCTTCTGTCCGCCAATGGAAGGCCCGCTTGCGGTTGGCGGTCAGCTGCTGGAAGGCCCGGCGGGCTCGTTGGGCGTCGAGGAACACAACGCCTGCGAGGGCATAGGTAACACCGCCGCCGTGATAGATAACGGTTTCGTCGACCCCGGCGATGGCGCCGGCGGGGAACGGGCCGTCGGGAGGAACGGGGTTCGTCATTGTCGTCTCTTTTGGGTCCGGCCCTTGGGTCCGAATGGTTGTTGCAGGGTGTAGAGGTGGTCGGCGGTGTACCCGACCGGGCTTAGCGGTGCAGTCTTGTAGTGCTTTCTGACATCGAGGAGGCCGTGGCGGATGAGGCCTTTGAGTCCTCGGCTGGCAGCCTCGTTGCGTCGCCGTGCCGTGTCTTGGGGGTTGGCGAAGAAGTTGGCATAGGCGTTTGGCCCGTCGCGGTCGACGTTGATGAACCGTTCCTTGAGAAGTCGGAGCGCTTCGAAGGCTCGTGGGTCTTCCCGTATCGGGCTGGTTGCGGCGGCTCGGCCTGCAGCGGGGGGTCCGCCGTTGGGATAGTTGACAAGCGTGTATACGAGGTCGTAGGCGTCTTTGTCATAGTGACGCTCCTGGAAGGCCAGGATCTTGAGCACGATGTAGGCGAGTAGACCGGCGACTCGGAACGTGACCGTCGATAGGCCGCCGTTGTCGAGGCGTTCGGCTTCTACGGTGGCTTCGATGAAGTCCTCGGTCGCTAGGGCCTGTTCACACTACAACAGACACAAGATAGTATGCATTGGTTAAGAAACGACTACGATCCTCATTTGGAACGATCGCCTCGAGACTCGTATCGTGCTCGCTCCTTACTATTCTGTTAACCAACAATCTGTATGTGGTGGAGACTTGTGTTAACAGGCCCTAG
>JAPOQZ010000219.1 GCA_026710435.1 bacterium
ACGGTCCGGTCGGTACCGAAAGCGGACCGTTGGCGCTTTGCGGTTACCTACAAGCATGCAACAGGCCTGTGACACAACCAACCCGTCGCATGACTGCACGTCTTCCAAACACAACCGAACTAAAGACTCGGGACACTAGGGCCTGTTCACGCTATCCGGATAGGTATCCGCTAGCATTGGTTACTATTGGGTTTCGTTATTGATAGGCGAGCGGATGGCTTGAAATGTTGACTATATCGGACCTTATAGTTCATTAACCAACAAGTAACAGATGCTTGGGGGCTCGTGTGAACACGCCCTAGTCGGTGGGAGCGGTCAGCAAAGGACGCAGAACTCGTTCCCTTCGGGATCGGTCATAACCACCCATCGCCCCACGGGCTCGTCGAAACGAGCCACCTCGGTGGCGCCTCTCTCGATCAGTGCCCTGATCCCGGCCTCGCGGCTCCGGTCCTGCTGGTCTACGGGTGCCGACGGTTCGACGATGTCGATGTCGAGGTGCCAACGGTTCTTGACGGTCTTGCCTTCCGGCACCCTCTGGAACAGGACGCGGGGACCTGCGCCGCCGGGATCCACGACCGCCGCATAGCGCTCCCGGTCCTCGGAGGACAGGTCGAGCGCGTCGGCGAAGGCTTCCCAGGTCTCGAATCCTTCGGGTGGGGGCTGCACTACGTAGCCGAGCGCGAACGCCCAGAATTCGGCCAGGGCGTCAGGGTCGTTCGCATCCACGGTTAATTGCATCAAGCGGGATGCATGCGGGTTGCCACTGTTGGACACGTACCCGAAGATACCACTGACCGCGGTCTCTCCGCTGTCGAACGAAAGGTTCAATCGAATTGACCGCTACCGGAACAGGTCCTCGGCTGGTTCGCGTATGAGGTCGGTAGCCGATCCGTCGCCGGGTGGGTGGTCGAGGCCCCTGACGACCGCGGCGGGTATCGCTCGAGCCTTGCCCATTACGAGGTCGGCGGCAGCCGCAACCTCGTCGGCGAGGGCGACTTCGGTCACTTCCAGGATGTTCCCGAAGGTGTCCTCGCTGCCACGGTAGTCGACGATTGCGGGCAGTCCCGCCACGCCGATGGCGACATCGCTGAGGCCGTGCCGCCACGCCCGGCCGAACGTGTCCGTGATGATCACGCCGACCAGCACTCCCAGAGCGTGCTGCAAGCGCTTCCGGATGCGCCGGGCCGAGCGGTCCGGATCGACGGGCAGGAGCACGGCGAGGCCCGGCGCAACATTGGACCGGTCCACCCCTGCGTTGGCGCAGACGAACCCGTGGGGCGTCTCGGTGATCACGAGCAGGTCACGCCTTCGAAGCACAGCTGCCGCCTGCTCGAGAATCAGATCGCGGTGTGCCTGCGGATCGTCTCCGATCTCGACCACCCGGCCCTCCGCCTTGGAGACCAGCTTGTGGGTGACCACGACCACGTCACCCTCGACGAGCGTGATCGCGGACGCTTCAAGTCCATGCAGCAGAAGGTCTGCCACGTCGTCGCCCGGCCGGGCCTCCCCGATTCCCTCCACTGGGAATATCGAAACCGTCAAAGCACCTCCAGCATACGGCCCGCGAAGGTGACAGCCCGGTCCTCCTCCGCGATGAGCGTGGATCCGACATGGACCGATACGCCGGCCTGCTCCAATGACGGAGCGTCCCCCGCGTCCAGGCTGTCGATGAACAGGTCGTGCAGCAGGCCGTCGTAGGCGGCGAGCACCCCCGAGTTACCCGGCGGGAGGCCCAAGGAACTCATCACCCGGTCAGCCGGTCCCTTGAGTGCTCGGCCACCGAAGAGGGGGCTGACCGCCATTACCCGGCGGGCGTCCCTCATCGCGGCGCCGATATCCGCTACGGCCAGGATCGGCCAGATGGATAGCGGCGGGTTCGAAGGAGCGATGATCACCGCGTCAGCCGACCGGATGGCCTCCACCACTCCGGGAGAGGCAGTAGCCGACTCCGCTCCGGCGTATCGCAACTCGGCGACCTCGTCCCGGTGGCCGCGCAGGACGAAGTACTCCTGGAACGGCAGCCAGCAGCCAGGGCCCGTTCTGACCTCCGTCCGGAGCCGGCTGTTGGTGGCCGGCAGGATCCTCGAGCGAACTCCCAGGGTCCGCGCCAGAGCGGCCGTTATCTCATCGAGTTGATCCCCCGCCCGGATCCGCATCGTTCGGTAGACGTTCACAGCTGCGTCGGCGTCCCCGATCCTGAAACGGGTGTCCACCCCCAACTTCGACAGGTGGTCCATGAGCACCATGGTGTCGCCGGCTCTTCCCCATCCCTGTGGTCCCTCCACCCCGGCCAGCGTGTAGAGAACGGTGTCCACGTCCGGCGACACGTGGAGTCCGTAGATCGTCTCGTCGTCTCCGACGTTCACGACCACGGTCGAGCGAACCTCTTCGAGGTGCTCGAACCCCCTGGCCAGGCGGGCGCCACCCACGCCGCCGGATAGGAGCACCAGGTTGGCGGTCACGTACCGCGCTCTCTTGTTGCCTTAGGGCCGTCAGCCATCCAGAATGGGGCGCCGATGACGAGTCCGAGCGAGCCGCCTCCAGACCCCCGCGTTCTCGCGGTGGTGATTCCCCGCAAGGGAGATGAGATTTCCGGCGTACTGAAGACCATCGCCGCGCAAGTGTACGAGATCGAGGATGTGGTGGTGGTGGCCGATGCCGCCCAGACCCTGGACACGGGAGACGCCTCGCCCAAGCGGGTGAGATCGATGGCTGAAGCTCTCGCCGGTGCAGGGGCCCGCGTCGAGTACCTCTGGTTGGTCGACTCCCGCACCACAGCCCGGCCGGATGCTCTCGAATCTCTGGTTGCCACCGCGGTACAGGTCGATGCATCGGTGGTCGGCTCCAAAATCCTCGACGTGGCGAATCCCGAGCAGTTGCTCTCGGTGGGTGGCACTACCGACGTGTTCGGGTTCCCTTACACGGGCCTGGAACGCGGGGAACTCGACCAGGAGCAGTTCGATGTCATCCGCGACGTTGCCTACGTGGAGCCTGCCTCGATGCTCGTTCGCCGGGACCTGGCCGGCGGACTGGGGGGTCTGGACCCGAATCTGCCGTATGTGGCGACCGGACTGGACCTCTGCCAGCGGGCCAGAGTCGTAGGGGGCCGGGTGGTGGTTGCTCCGGCGTCGGAAGTTCTGACCCCATCCCTCGGAGATGGCCGGGTCCACACCTGGCGGGAGCAGGCGGGTCGCATCAGGGTGATGCTGAAGACCTACTCGTTCGTGACGTTGCAGTGGGCCGTTCCCGGTCTGCTGCTGCTCGGGCTTCTAGCTGGTCTGTACCGTGCGGCCACGGGTTCCTGGCGCGCAATCCCCGACTGGGCGAGAGCATGGGTGTGGAATGCCCGCCACCTGCAATCCACCATCGGGGTACGCCGGAAGGCACCCACCGTGTCCGCGGCCTCCGATGCCGAACTGTTCCGGTTCCAGGTGCGAGGCTCCGTCGAATTGCGGGCCATCGCCTCCGATCTTGCCAGGCTCCTGGGGAGTGATGTCGACCAGGATGACGATGACCGCGAGTACGACGCCTCACCCGCCTTCTGGCAGCGCCCGATCGTCATCGGAGCGGTGCTCGGCACTGTCTTCGTACTGATACTGAGCCGCTCGATCCTCATAGAGGGGCTTCCCGCCGTGGGTTTCGTCCTTCCTCTGGCCGACTCGGCCTGGAACACGCTACGAGCCTACGCCGGCGGATGGCACCTGGCCGGCCTGGGTAGTCCGGAACCGATGCATCCATCCATCGGAGCCACGGCCGCCGTCCAGTTCCTTCTCGGGAACCGGGCGGAACTGGCTGCGCTCGTGATGACGGTGGGATCGGCCGCTTCCGGCCTCGCCGGTACCGTCACGCTCCTTAGGAGATGCGGATTGCGTACCGGCGCCCGGTTCCTATCCGGTGCGGTGTTCGTGGCCGGTTTCCCGATGCTATTCCTAGCGGCCGAGGGTTACTGGCCGGGAATGCTTGCAATGGGGGGACTGCCGTGGGCTCTGGCCGGTATCGTCTCACCGCCGCCGTCGGGTGCCGTTGGCTGGATCGGCCGGCTGGCCAGGATCGGTCTTGCCACGACCTGGTCGGCCGTGTTCGTACCCTTCCTGGCGGCTGTACCCATCGTGTTCGGCTTGGTCTGGACCCTCGCGGCGCGCAGGCCGCCGGCGCTCCCGATCGGGGCGGCAGGTTCGCTGATGGCCGTCCCATCCCTGCTCCCGTGGGCGCTGGCGCATGACGCTACGGACCTGGTCGGCGGAGGCGTCCCGTTACACCTCGACCCCTCGTGGTGGGCTTGGCCTCCGATCGTGGTTGCCGCGCTCGCCTCGGTGCTCAGCGGCCGCGGCCGGCCGGTGGCCGCCACTACGGCCGGCATGGTGCTGGGCGCCGGTGGGTTCCTCCTAGCCAGGTCGGCAAGTCTCGGCGCCGGTCGCGAGCCCACCGCGGCGGGGGTTGTCGTAGTGGCGGTCGCGGCAGCCATGATCGTGGCGGGTGCAGTCGACGGACCCTCGACGCTGGACGAAGTGAGAGCGACTCGCCGGCTCCTGGCGTATGTGGGGATGGTGGCCGGGTTGCTGGTCGGCATCACCACCCTGCTGGTTCTACCGGCCGGCCGGATAGGGCTACCGGAAGATCGGTTCGGGACACTTGACTTCGCGCAGAGCCGGGCCGGTCCACACGGTCCCGACCGGATGCTCCTGTTGGGACCCGCAGACACGCTCCCCGGAGAGTACCGGCGCCTCCCGGATGGAACCGCCTACCGGCTGGCTGCGGGCCATCTCGATTATCCCCAGGCGTGGCTTCCCGATCCCCTGGCCGGGGACACCTCGCTGGGGGAGGCGCTGACTTCCATCCTGTCCGACCAGGAGCTACGTCCCGGCGAGATACTGGCTGGATTCGGGATCAGGTGGGTGGTTGCCACCGGTCCCAGCGCTCTGACCGGGGCGATGTCCACGCAGCTGGATCTGCGCCCGCTTACAGGTCTCTTCGTAGCCGTGTCCGGAGGGGTTTGGGAGAACGACGGCGAAGCATACCGGGCGGTGACCGACTCGGGAGTTCCCTGGTCGTGGGCACCTCCCGACTACACCGGACGGGCGTCGGGGACGACGGTGCAGATCAAGGAGAATGCGGATTCTCGGTGGGGTCCGGGGACGTGGGAAGCGCAGGGTTGGGCAAACCGGGTCGCTGTGGGCTCGGGAATAGCTTCCTTTGGCGGAGTGTCCACCCACCGTGTCCAAGCCCAGTTGGCCGGCTTGTGGGTCGCCCTCCTGGTCGGGACGGCATTGGCCTGCCGCACCCGCCGCCGCGGGAAGCCGGCATGAGCCGCCTGATGGCGATACTCGTGGCGGGCATGCTGCTGGCGGCCGCTGTAATGGTTCCGGGCCCTCCGGAGTTGGATCCGGCGACGGGTAGCACCGGTCCGGTCGAGGAAAAGGAACCGGGGATCGGACCTTCTGCCCACTGCCCGTGGGCACTGTCCGACGGCAGCCGACGTTCCTCGTACATCGCCGTGGCGGCGAGTTCCACCGAAGCAGAGCTGTCGTTCGTGGAAGGCGGGAGACTGGAGCCTCCGCTGTCCGGACAGACGGCGACGGGACCGAACGGAGTGGTGGCGAAGATCGACAACCCGCGCCAGGTCGGGGTGAGTTCGGCCTTCGTCGAGTTCGAAGGAAACGCGGGGGCCGCCGGAGTGGTGGCGAGCGGCGACGACATCCTGGCCGGCTACCTGTGTCCGGCCCGGATCCCGGCCACCTGGCATCTCCCGGGAGGCTCGACGCTCGAGGGTGAAGGGCTGGTGCTTCGCCTGTTCAACCCGTTCACAGCAGACGCCCGGGTCGATCTATGGGCCTTGAGCGAGCTGGGGACGGAGGCGGATGATCGATTGGAAGGGTTGACGGTTCCCGCAAGGCAAACCCGCATCGTGGTGATCGACGAGATACTCGACGGGCGGGAGACGCTGGCGATCATCGTACGACCCTCGGCGGGTTCGGTGATCCCGGTGATGTCGCTGGACAGGGACACGGATAGCGCCGTGTGGGCTGGGACGGCGCCCAGCCAGGGATGGGAGTTCCCGGTCGCTTCGGTCGAAGGTCTCGACTCGGCTCTGGTTCTCACCAACGAGGGTTCGCTGGAGGTCAACTTCCTGGTGGAGGTATTCGACGAGGCAGGCGAACCGGGTACCCCGTTGAGTGGGTTCATCGTCGGTCCCGGACAAGCCCGCATAGCGTTGAGCGAACTACTCCCCTCCGGAGTCGGGCTCCGCGTCACGGGTGATGGTCCCTTCGGCGCGGCTCTGATAGGACGCTCCGAAACGGCCGTGGCCGTGGCTCCGGGCCTACCGACCAACGCGGATACCTGGTTGGTTCCCGGGCCGGGCGCGATCGGCGCCAATGCGCGGCTCAGCTTTCTGAATACCGGGGTCACGGATGTGACCGTGACCTACACCCCTCTCAACTCGTCCGGTGATGGGGGGTCTCCGGAATCGCTCGTGTTGCCACCGGCGAGCGTAACCTCCGTTGCGCTGTCCGATCCCGGAACCGACGCGGTGGTGGTATCCGGAGACGGGCAGTTCAGCGTCGGATGGTGGGCGGAGGGCGGGGGGAAGGTCGCACTCGGGGGAGCGCTACCTGGTGGATAGCGAGCTTCTGCTGAGGTTCCTGATAGTCCTCTCGGCCGCAGCTGTCGTAGTGGGCATTGCCCGGTACCGCCCGAAGCGGCGGGGGTGGGTGTTGAGGACGGCGGGCAACCTGGCCGGTCCCGGAGTCTTCCTGTTCACGGCGGCGGCCTGCGGTTCCTGCGAGTCCGCCCGGGCCGTCTACCGGCGGATCCTCGGGGAGGACGGATTCCAGGAGTTCACCTGGGAAGAGCATTCGGAACTGCTCGCCAAGCTCGGTGTGGCGGAGGTCCCGGCAGGCTCTGTGCTCGACGCTTCAGACCGCGAAGTCGGCGCCTTCGTCGGTGTACCGGGTCGTATCCGTCTCCGCCTGGCGGTCCGCAAGGCGGGCCTGAGCGGCGGGGCTCGAGGAGCGTCACACTAGGAAACTTGCTGACCAATGACGAGTGCTCGGGCCTGCCGCCCGCCGACTCGAGCGAGACCTTTACCCGTCGGGTGCAGACGAACCAAGCCGCGACGAGGGGCTTGAAGCAGCCCAACATGTGGGTGTGGCGGGATACATGGAGAGTCAGGGCTAGGCTTGCCCATTGTTCATGAAGACCCCTAGCCATGACCGCGCGGCCCTACCGGGCGATGAGCAGGCCCCCCCGGCTTCCGACCGGCCGCACACGCCTGCAGGGGCGAGAATCGGATCCCGCACCGAGGGGAGACTCTGGACACGCCGCGCCTCGATCGTGGCGGTAGCGATCGTCTCCCTGGCCACCCTGATCGCGATGGCGCCCCATCTACTACTGGTCGCCAACACCCCCACCGGTGGCGACATGGGGGCCCACGTACTGGGACCTGCCTACCTCCGGGACGTCCTCCTGCCCTCCGGCCGGTTGATGGGTTGGTCCAATTACTGGTTCGCAGGGTTTCCCATCTTCTATTTCTACTTCCCGCTCCCGTCATTGGTGATCGTGGGCCTGGATCTGGTGCTCCCGTACGGGGTGGCGTTCAAGCTGGTGTCGGTCATGGGTCTGGTGGCCCTGGCACCCGCCTCCTACTTCCTCGCCCGCTCGATGCGCTTTGCCCGGCCCGTGGCAGCCATCACGGCGGCCGCGGGTGGCGCGTACGCGTTCATGGAAACCCCCACCCCCAACATATTCGGCGGGACCATTGCCTCCAGCCTGGCGGGCGAGTTCTCCTACTCGTGGTCCTTCGCCTTCTCGCTGGTGTACCTGGGTTTCCTGATCCGGGCCGTATTCGACGACCGCAAGTACTTTCCGTGGGCCGGGGTGGCCTTGGCGGCCACCGCCCTATGCCACGTAATCCCCACCATCGGGGTCGTCGTGGCATCGCTCTTTGTCGTAGTGGGCAAGGCGCGGTGGCGGGACCGGACCTCTGCGGGACGCTCTATCGCGGAGCCCGGGCGTCCAGGCGGGAAGTTCAAGCGGTCGCTCTGGTGGGTGGTGGCCGGAACCTGGGCGCTGGGATTCGCGCTGGCAGCCTTCTGGGCTCTACCTCTGGTCGCCCGCCTGAGCTACACCACCGATATGAACTGGCAGCCCCTGGCAGGTCTCGACGAACTGCTCCCGGTGGAACTCTGGCCGATCGCCGTCCTGGGGACAGTGGGCATGGTGTGGGCGCTCCGTGCAGGGGGCCGAGCCCTCCCGCTGGCTGCTCTGACCGTCTTGCCCATCCCGGCCTTCTTCCTGCTCAGCCAGGGAGCGAAGCTCTGGAATGGGCGCGCCCTACCCCATTGGTTCTTCGGCCTCCACTTCTTCGCCGGTATCGCCGGCGGGCTGCTGGTGGCCTACGCCGTTCGTCGGCTCCCGGCCCGGATGTCGCACATGTGGGTGCAATCTGCGATTTCCTTCTTGGCCGTCGTGCTGGTCTTCGGACCGAACGTGGGTGGCGCGCCTCGAGACTACGAGACCGCCGCGGGCCTGGCCGGATGGTCGGGCTGGGACAGGCTCGGCATCGAGTTGCTCATCGGCCGCATCTCGGGTCCCGATCTGCTCATCCTGGCGGCTGCGGTCCTGCTCGCGGTGATAGCGGGCCGGAGAGGTGACCTGCCCACCGGCAAGGTTCTGGCCATGGGGGCGGTGATCCTGTTCATCGGCAACGTGTTCGTCGGGACCATTACTGCCGAGAACTACGTGAGCGGCTGGGCCCGGTGGAACTACCAGGGTTACGAGGGTAAGCAGAAGTGGCCCGAGTACGCGGGGGTGATGTCCACTGTGGCGGAACTCCCGCCCGGACGCGTCCAATGGGAGGCCAACCGGGACCTGAACGAGTACGGGACGCCGATGGCCCCGATGCTCTACCCGTACTGGAGCGAGGGTACCCACCCGTCGATGGAGGGTCTCTACTTCGAGTCTTCGGTGACGACCCCCTTCCACTTTCTCAACGCGGCCGAGTTGAGCAAGGCGCCGTCGAATCCGATCCCCGGCCTGCGCTACCACACCGGCGACTTCGAACGTGGCGCCCGCCACATGGAGTTGTTCAACGTGGCGTACTACGTCGCCTACACCGAAACGGCCAAGGAAAAGGCCGCTAACCATCCTGCCTTCGTTCCGAGGGCGGCCTCGGAGCCGTTCACCATCTACGCGCTGCCTGAGAGTTCCCTGGTGGATGTGGCCGTCCATCGTCCCTGGGTGTTCGAAGAACCGGAGGCGCGCCTCGTGGCGCCCCTGGTGGGGATCTTCAAGGAGGACACCGAGGCCGACTTCGTGGATGTAGCGCTCGACTGGTACGAGGACATCGAGATGCTGGACCAGTGGGTCGTCGCAGGGGGCCCGCCGGAGTGGGAGCGGGTCACCACCGACATGGAGGGAACCAGGGTGCCGTTGGCAGAAAGAGGCGAGGTTTCCGGCGTGGTGCTGGAGGATCACAGGATCTCGTTCCGGACGACCGCGGTGGGCATCCCCCACATGGTGAAGGTCTCATACTTCCCCAACTGGACGGCCACGGGAGCCCTGGGGCCGTGGCGGGCGGCGCCGGCCTTCATGGTGGTGGTGCCGACTGGCGAAGAGGTGGAATTGCGATTCGAAGACACGTGGGTCGAGGATGTGGGAGGGTGGATGACCCTCGGGGCATTGGCCCTACTCGTGGTGTGGTGGGGTGTCGCCAGGTCACGGAGCCGCGGGCAGGAGTCTGGATCGGGCCGTCGCCGTTTCCCAGGATTGAGAGATCCAGCCCTTCGAGGGACGGGCAGGAATTAGCGTCCTGAGTTTCTTTGTTCCTGGTGTGTTTGGAGGGCTGGTACCACGATACGAGAATTGGTTATGTCATCGGTGTGTTATATACTGGTAGGTAACCGCAAAGCACCAAGCGGTCCGTTTGGGTACCGATAGGGCCGGGCTGGGGATCATTCCGACCGTGCGACCCCGGTGGGGGCATGGCGGGACGCGTCTCGGCGCCGAGGAGGCGGCGGCCGGGGGTGGGACCCGCTCTGAGGTAACAGGTACGGCGGTTTTCGCGTTCTCGGGCCAGCGGGCGGTCGTCCGGTGGTGGTTGCGGGTATCGTCCCCGGATCCAGAACCCAGGATGCCAGGAGGGTGCCGAAAACGATCTACCGGGATTCGGATGCCCCCGGCAACCACCTGACAGACGCCATCTCGGGTTAGGGGCGAACCCCCTCGCCCTTGACTCTGAGTTTCCTGCTGGCACATCCGTCCGTTGATGCGACGAGCTGTCGGTGAATTACACCGGCCAGTACGAAGGGGATCAGTGGCGGAGCATCCTTCCGCGCAGGTGACCTGCTCATCCGAAGCCCCAGGGCCTGCGATTCCCCTGGCCGCGGGCCACTGGCCTCCGGAAGCTCTTCAAGCTCCTTCCTCTCGGAGGGTGCGCCTCAGGACCATCAGCCCCCGCAAGGTCCTCGGAACGCGGCGGATGAGTGACGACCGGGCCTCCCGCATCTCTTCCACCACGACGGGGACCTCGGTGATGCGGTAACCGGCTCGCTCGGCTCGCAGGAGCAACTCGGTGTCGAACAGGTCCTTCGTCAGCAGTACGTGGGGCAGCAGGTCCCGGGCCACCGAAGCCCGGATCGCCTTCATCCCGTGCGTGTCGCTCACCCCGGACCCGGCGATCGTGCGGAGAAGGAAGTTGAACACGCGGGTGGCGAGACGGCGGATCCAGGGCCGGCGGTCCATGGAACCGGCCGCGCGCTTGGAACCTATCACCACGTCGGTGCGGGCCGCCTGCTCGACGACCGAGGCGGCGAAGGCCCCGGAGAAGTAGTCGATGTCGAAGACGACCAGCCATCCCTCGTCGCCGGCCGCTTCCATCCCGGTCCGGATCGCCAGCCCGTAGTCGGCGGCCGGAAGCCGGACCACGTCGGTGCGTTCATCTGCCCGGGCGATGGCCAGGGCTTCCGCGTAGGTGGCGTCGGTCGAGCCGTTCTCCACCAGGATCGTGCGGTAGGCGGTCGAAACGGCGTCGAGTTGCCCGCGCATCTCTTTCAACGCAGGCCCCATGAAGCCTGCCTCGTTGTGTACGGGCACGATGATCGTGAGGGATGGTCCGGTCATTGATACACCGTCCAGGAGTGTAGATTCAGGCTGCAGCCACGCATCCGGCGACCGGGACGGTTCGTTATCGACGCGCTCGACACGATCTTCAAGGCCTACGACGTGCGGGGACGCGTCGACAACGGGGAAATCGACCTCGACACGGCGCGGCGCATCGGGGCAGGGTTCGCCCGCTACACCGGCTCCGAGATGGTCGCCGTCGGTCGGGACTGCCGGGATTCCTCCCCGTCGCTGGCCGCGGCCCTCATCGAGGGGGTGACGTCGTGCGGGGTGGATGCCGTCGATCTCGGGCCGGTCGCTACAGAGGTCGTCTACTTCCACTCGGGCCTCCGGCGCATTCCAGGTGCGGTCGTCACCGCCTCGCACAATCCGGCCGGCTACAACGGTTTCAAGCTGTGCCACCGGGGTGCCGCTCCTATCGGCGCGGGCACGGGCCTCGAGGAGATCAAACGTCTGGCGCGGGGCGCCACTCCGGCCCCGGGGTCGGACCGCACCGGTCAGGTCGAGGTCTTCGACGCGGTGCCCGGATACGTCGATCATCTGCTGGGAATAGTCGATCCGGAGGCCATCGGACCCCTCCGGGTGGCGGTCGACGGCGGCAACGGCATGGCCGGAACCGTTGTCGGCGGATTGTTGGACCGCCTCGATATCCGGATGACCGGCCTGTACCTCGAACCGGACGGTTCGTTTCCCAACCATCCTGCCGACCCGAGCGACCCGGCCAACCTGGAGGACCTGGTAGGCCTGGTGCGATCGGAGCGGGCCGACCTGGGTGTGGCGTTCGACGGCGACGCGGACCGGGCCGTCTTCATCGACGAGCGGGCCGACCGGTTGTCCGGGAGCACCACCACGGCGATCATCTCGGACTGGTTCCTGAGGCGCCGGCCGGGAGCCAGGATCGTTCACAACCTGATCTGCTCGAAGGCGGTTCCCGAGATCATCACCGCCGCGGGCGGAGAGCCGGTTCGCACCCGGGTGGGCCACTCGTTCATCAAGCGGGTGATGGCGGAGACGGGGGCGCTGTTCGGGGGCGAGCACTCGGGCCACTACTACTTCCGGGCGAACTACGGGGCGGACAGCGGGATGCTGGCCATGCTGATGATAATGACCGTGCTCACGGAGGAGGGAACGACCCTGTCGCACCTGCGTCGCTCGTACGAGCCGTACGTGGCTTCGGGTGAGATAAACACCGAGGTGCCGGATACCGGCATGGCTATCGAAGCCGTATCGTCGGCCTACGCCGACCGTTCGCAGGACCGCCTCGACGGACTCACGGTCGATCTGGGGGATCGCTGGTTCAACGTGAGGCCGAGCAACACCGAGCCCCTCCTGCGCCTCAACGTGGAGGCTCCGGACCGGCCCGGGGTGGATGAACTGGTGGCCGAGGTCACCGGGATCATGACCCGCTTCGGCTGAGACGCACCGCCATCCTCCCGTGTCGTACGGTGGTGCTACGTTCGAACCATGGTATGCGTGATATGCGGAGGGTGGAAGAGTAGGCCTGCACGGGAGCCGACCGGCGGCCGATCAGGAGGGCGTGGGCACCTGTGCAGGAGTTGCGCCGGATCGCTGCGCCAGGCCGGCGAGGTCAGGCTCGACTCGGGCCTGCTGGTGAGTTCGCTGTTCATTCACGCCGGACCGGTTCGATCTGCGGTCCATGCGCTCAAGTATCACGGAACCGACCGTGTTGCCCGGGTGCTGGCGCCCCGGATGGCCGCCCTGCTGCCTGCGGACGCCTCGGCCCTCGTGCCGGTTCCCCGATCCCTCTTCCGCCGGATCCGCTTCGGCGTGGACGCCGGCCGGGTACTGGCACATGAGGTGTCCAGGTGGGCGGGCCTGCCGGTGGCCGACGTCCTGCGCGCCCCCGTCCATCACCGCAGCCAGCTACGACTGCGCAGGTCGGACGGTCTCCGCTTCCGGCTGGTCGACCGTCCACCGCGCCGGGCGGTGCTGATAGACGACGTGCTGACCACTGGCGCCACGCTCGGTGCGGCGGCGGCGGCCTGCCGGGGGAGCATTTCCAGAGCGGTCACGATGACCCGTTCCCCGGTGACCGTGTCGGTCGACTCGCCACGGCACATGTCCTAGGAGGGTGCTGAGCAATCCACCAGCGGCATGCCAACCGCCGGCATTCTTCCTGGGCTGGCGGGCGGTAGGCCCGAGCAATCGTCATTGGTCAGCACCCTCCTAGCAACGAAGTTCGCTCTCCGTAGGCGCCCGGGCGTACCTGGTAGGTGCGGACCCATCACTAGAATGGACCCATGGAAGTTCGCGTTTATGGGCGCGGCGTGCAGATCACGGAGCGGATTAGGTCGTACGCCGGGTCGAAGGTGGACCGCTCCGCTCGCTACTTCGGCAGGCTGGGCATCGTCGAAGTCAACGTTGTCAAAGTGGTTCCCCCGTCGGGTTCCCAACGCTTCCGAGCCGAGATGGTCACTCATTCGGCGCGCCATCGGGTGAGCGCCGAAGGCGAGGGGGACACGGTCCACCGTGCTCTCGACGCCGCGGGCGACAGGTTCGCCAACCAACTCCGGCGCTTGGGCGAACGGCTCACCGATCGCCGCAGGCAACGTACCAAGGAGTCTGTGGGTAGCCCCCCTGCGGATGGAGTTCGTCCGGCTGAGAACGGTCTGGTGGAAGGGATACCGGAGATAGTGCGGGTACGTCGCCCGGCGGGCAAGCCGATGAGTCCGGAGGACGCCGCCTTGGTCATGGACGAGCACCAGCACTCGTTTCTCGTGTTCACGAACTCCGAGACCGGGCGCGTGAGCGTGCTCTACCGGCGTAACGACGGGAGACTGGGCCTGATCGAAGCCAGTTAGCCCTGGTGTTTCGTGGTTGGTCTATGGGGCGGCGGTGGGATATGGAGCCGCAAACGACCGCCTATAGCGTCAACGCGCCCTAGATGATTAGTTCCAAGGGGTCACTGATCGATTCTCGTTAGTTGACGGTTGATTGGGTCGTTTTGCAGCCTCGGCAGCAGTGTCCAGATCCGAGTCGTGCCGAGGAGGACCTTCAGGATCGGAAGACGGAATGTATAT
>JAPOQZ010000221.1 GCA_026710435.1 bacterium
CGGCGACGCCCACCGCCCCACCCAAGACCACCAACCCCCACCCGGACGATCCGGCTCGCCAGAACCCGACGTTGGCACCGAACGTCGCTCTCCTGATCGAAACCGGGCCTGGATGCCCACCGCGTCCAGCCAACTAGTAGCAGCCCACCAGCCACCCGCGGAAAAGGGATACGAAGTCTTGCGGATCGGGTTGAACCCAACTCAGTCCGCAAGTCCGACCCGGTCTCGATAGAAGCTGCCGTCAAGGAGAAACCTCGCAGCCGTCCGCGAGTGATCGCACGGTGGCTTCTGTGGACCCGGCAGGGGTGCGCGGACAGCAACTCAGTTTGGTGCGGTTAACCGGGATGCTGTCAACGCCAGCACGGGGGTGTCTACCACAGGTGTGCGGAGGGGTGTGTACTGCGGTAAACAGGGGGGTGTTTACCTGTGTCCGCATTTTAATGCAAACGTACCCCCGCCTTCCCGACCTCCGGTTATCCGACCATGGGCACTCTCCGTTTACCCACGTAACCACCCCCGTTTACCCGCGTACACACCCAGCCACCGCAGCTCCGACCGCCCCGTTCTCCCGAGCACCCCGCCTCCACGCTTCCGGCCTCCCCTGGATCACCCAAGTTCCCGAAGAAACCCACCCCCCTCACCATCACATCCCCTTCGTCGCACCCCTACCCTCCTTCCTCGACCTGCAGCCACCGAACCGCCGCATGTCCGGGATCCAGTTCCGAGGCCGGCGAACCCGCACGATCTCCCAGGTCAGAGCCCCTTATCACACCTAGGAGGGCCCGGGCTGCCTGCGTCTCTGTAGACACCGGCTTCGCGCGGTTGGGGGAGCCGCCCCGGGAACCCCCGCCTCCGGCCCCCCTCCTTTTTCCGGTTGTCCACCTGGCGTTGTAGCCTCTCCGAGCCTGTCTAGGCCGCCGCGGGGGGGCGGGACGCCCTGGAGGACCCCCGGTTGCGGGGCCGGAGGGGTGGGGGACAGCCGGTAGCGGCCGGCGGGATGCTGGCTGTGGGTCTGTCTAGGGCGGTCGACCAGACGGCGACAGCGGTAAACGGGGGTGGGTACCTGTGTCGCCGGGCGAACGCACGGGTGGTCGGAAACCAGCCTCCCGAGTCGCTGCCGTCCGGGTAAAACCCCAGGTCAGGGACCGGAGTACGCGGCGGAGTACGCGGGGGAGTACGCGGAGTACGCGGCGGAGTACGCGGGGCGGCCTACGGTGTGGACCTGTGTCGCCGCTCCGGGCGGGGATGCCAGTAACCCTTGTTCGGTGAAGACGGGCCCAACGTCTCGACCTGAGTTCGCTTGTTCGGCATCCTGTAGGCACTACCCGTTTGTGGGTGGGCCGGCCCTTCTTGGGGTAGCGGGGTTGTCCCTGTGGAGGCTGGGCCTCGTCGGCGGGGGGGCCGTGCAATGTCGGCGTGTCCGTCAGTGTCTTGTCTCGCTGCGCCGGTCGACCTGGGTTGGGTCCGGCGGGGTCTGACTCGTGGAGTGCCAGGCTCTGCCTCGATAGGTAACCGTCGGGTGGGCCGGGACGGTGTAGCCGACAATGACAGAGGCCGTCCGGCCGACCTACTACTTGTTCTGGGCCGAGTGGTGACCGTCCCGTCGACGGGAGTTGCCCGTCGTTGATTCCCTTACCGCGGAGTACGCGGAAAGGGTGGATGTGATCGCGATCGCGTGGGCCTCCACCTACGAGAAGACCGCGGGTGCCGCCCGCGGCTGGCTGCAGTCGGGTGCCACCCGCTGGCTGCTCGACGAGGACGACTCGATCTTCGCCGCGTTCGGAGTGGGTTACCAGCCGACCGGTGTGCTGGCGGTTAACGGCGTGGAAGTGGCCCGCTGGTGGGGAGCGGCAGGGGAGCAGGCGCTCCGGGAGGCGTTCGAGATGGTGACCGCCTGGCTCTGCCCGTGCATCTCAACCCCGGTCGTCGGGGCCCCGGCGGAACTCGCCCACCTGCCGGGATCCGACATCCTCTCCGGAGAGTATTCGTTCCAGCGTCCCGCTGAGGGTCAGCGCGTCGCTCTCGCCGAGCGACTTGCCCACTATCACGCCGTCCTTGATGAAGATCGTCTCCAATACTCCGACGCCGACGCATGGCCTGACAACGTTCGTCAGGCCTCGATCTCTTTCAACGCCGGC
>JAPOQZ010000161.1 GCA_026710435.1 bacterium
AACACAACGCAGCAGTCATCTGCGTCGCCCGCCGACGCTGCAACATCATCCTGGCCATGCTCAAGACCCAAACCCCCTACCAACCCCGCCAACCCGAGAAACTACCCGACGCGGCTTGACAACAAGACAGGGACACCCCCCTGCACGGAACTTCCTGAGCTATGCCCCTCTTCCGGAAGAAGAGGGACGGGCGTTACCCTGCCGCCTTGCACAACCGGGACGCAGCCTGCGTCCGCCGGGCCAGGGTCGGGGTTTTCCGGCTCGTTCATGGAGAGGGCTGGGAACAGCTATACTGGATAGCCGGTCGTCCACTGACGTGGCGTTGCCATCGCCGACCGCCGGGTTGATCGGGGCTCTTCCCGCCGCCTAGAAATCCTCATCACGAAAGGGTCCGGGGCTCAACATGTATGCAGTCATCCGCTCGGGCGGCAAGCAGGCAAGGGTTTCAGCCGGGGACATCATCGATGTCGAACTGCTGAAGGGTGCCACCGATGAAGTGACCTTCGCTCCGCTTCTCGTCGTGGATGACAACGGGCAAGCGATGACCGGTGGTCCCGCCCTCGACCAGATGAGGGTGACCGCGAAGGTGGTCGGTGAAGTGAAGGGTGAGAAGATCCGGGTGTTCAAATACAAGAACAAGTCCGGATACCGTCGCCGCCGGGGTCACCGCCAGCGCTATACCAGGCTGGAGATAACGAACATCGGAACAGCACACTCCGAGGAGGCCTAGATGTCCAAGACCAAAGGCGGAGGTTCGACGAAGAACGGGCGTGACTCGCAGTCCAAGCGGCTCGGTCCGAAAGTCTTCGACGGCCAGCAAATCCATGCCGGTACGATCATCGTACGCCAGCGCGGTACGCCTATCCATCCGGGTGACAACGTGGGGCGCGGGGGCGACGACACGTTGTTCGCTCTGACTCGCGGAACCGTCAGATACCAAAAGCGCCGGGGTAGGCGTCAGGTCAGCGTGATTCCCGGACCCTCCTAGGAGGGCACTGAAGACCCGGTGCAAAGGGGTTCTTCCAAAGGCTCGCTCAGGTGCGCCGGGAAAAGCGTCAACCCATGACCCCGCGAGGCTTCGCCGTATGAGTAGCCATCGCACAGCGGATCTAGGAGGAGCAAGACGTGTTCGTGGACCACGTTCGGGTACACCTCAGATCCGGTGATGGGGGAGCCGGTGCGGTTTCCTTCGTAAAGGAAGGACGCCGACCCCAGGGCCGGCCTGCGGGGGGTTCGGGTGGCAGAGGCGGCCGCGTGGTGATCGCCGCCGACCGGAACATGGCCAGCCTCCAGATCTACCGCCGCCATCCGCATATGGCGGCCGTAAGCGGCGCCCACGGATCGGCGGATCTCCGGCACGGACGCCGTGGGGACGATCTGATCGTTCCCGTACCTCTGGGCACATCGGTATTCGACCACGAATCCCGACTGATTGCCGACCTCGTACAACATGGGCAGCAGGTCGAGGTCTTGCCGGGGGGCCGGGGGGGACGAGGCAATGCATCGCTCGCGTCGCCCAAGAACCGGGCTCCCGCCTTCTGCGAGCAGGGTGAGTACGGGATCGCGGCCTGGTTGACGCTTGAGATGAAGCTGGTCGCGGATGCGGCTCTCATAGGCTTCCCGAATGCCGGCAAGTCCACCTTCCTCTCCCGTGTCACAGCGGCTCGCCCGAAGATCGGCGATTACCCGTTCACGACCCTGGAGCCCAACCTCGGCTTGGTGGTCATCGGGGACCGCGAAGTGGTGCTGGCAGATGTACCCGGTCTCATCGAGGGTGCTGCGGAAGGCAGGGGACTGGGCCATGAATTCCTGCGCCACTGCGAACGTGCCCGGGTTCTGGTTGTGCTTCTCGACCCTTCTCCGCTGCAGACAGTGACGCCCGGGGAGCAATACGAGATCCTCTGCCGGGAATTGGAGGAACACGATGCCCGGCTTGCGTCACGACCCAAGGTTGTGGCAGTCAACAAGAAGGACCTGCGCCTGCCGGACATGGCCTCCGAAGCTCTCCGCGAAGCGGTTCCCGATGTTATGGAAATCAGCGCGGTCACCGGAGAAGGGGTGGGTAAGTTCCTGTACCGCATCGCCGAAGCAGTGGACCGTACCCGCAAGGGCGAGGCGGAGGGCGAGGGGTATGTCCTTCATCGGCCCCTGCGCACGACGTATACGGTGGACCGCGTTGCCGAGACGTGGGTGGTGGAAGGGCGGTCAGTCGAGCGAGCGATCGCTCTGAACGACCTGACCATCGCCGAGGCGGCCGGTCTGGTGGCGCGAAGGCTCACGCGTCTGGGGGTGGACGAGGCGCTCCGCCGAGCCGGTGCGGAACCTGGCGACGAAGTGCGGATCGGCGCTCACACATTCGAATTCAAGGAGCCCGAAGATGATCGCGAATAGGGGATCCGGACATGAACCACCCCAGTCCGGTAGCCCGGTGGTTCTCAAGATCGGTTCCTCCAGTCTCACCCGGCCTGACGGGGCGATTGACGAGGATGCGATTCTCAGGGTGGTCGATCAGGTACGAACCCTCTGGGACTCCGGGTACCCGACCGTTCTCGTTTCGTCGGGCGCCGTTGCCGCCGGATCCCCGATCCTTGGAGGACGCCCCACCGATATGACGGGCTTGCAGGTGGCTGCTGCAGTAGGACAGACATTGCTCATGGCCCAGTACAGCAAGGCCTTCGCCAGAGCAGGACGGACCGTGGGACAGGTATTGATAACGCTCGACATCCTGTCGCGGCGTTCCCAGTATCTGCACGCCCGGGGCGCCCTCGAAAGGATGCTCGCAGCAGGAATAGTTCCGGTCGTGAACGAGAACGACACGGTGGCGGTCGAAGAGTTGAAGCTCGGTGACAATGACAGGCTGGCGGCGATAGTCTCGCATCTCGTGGCCGCCGGGATGCTGGTCATCCTCACCGATACCGACGGCCTCTACTCCGCAGATCCGAGATCCGGTGAGGGCGAGCCGATCCTGTCGGTGGACCACCGGGACCCCCTCCTCGACAGGTTGGCTTCGGCGCCGCCCGGACCGATGGGATCGGGAGGAGTGGCGACCAAGATCGAGGCAGCCCGGATGGCCGCTTGGTCGGGCATACCCACCGTCATCGCCCGGTCGACCCGGTCCGGCGTGGTGAGCAGCATCATCCGCGGTGAGGGAACCGGCACCTTCGTGGAACCGGGCCGGGCCCGACTTTCTGCTAGGAAGCTCTGGCTTGCTTTCGGTCAGCAGCCCGACGGGATGGTGGAGATCGACGACGGTGCCGTGCGAGCCCTGGTCAAGCGTGGTGGTTCCCTCCTTTCTGTGGGAGTCACCAGGGTCCGGGGTGAGTTCATGGCCGGGGCCGCGGTCGAGGTGCGCGATACGCGGGGAATCCTCGTTGGGAAAGGCTTGGTCAGCGCCGGCTCGTCCGATATCCGGCGCTGGATGGGCAAACGTTCGGCCGATATCGGCTGGGACGGCGAGGTGGTCCATCGTGACCGGCTGGTGGTGCTTGTAGAAGCTTGACTTGCACCGTCGAGACGGCCGCCTCCGGCAGGGCTGCCGGACTGCGGGCCGGGGGCCGGTGATCGGCAGGTTGATTCAGCGCCGCCAGAGAGGCCTGGTGAACAGCAGCAGCACCGGGAAGAGTTCCAAGCGGCCGGCGATCATGAGGAACGAAAGCAGCCACTTGCCCGCCCAGGTCACGTCCAGATAGTTCCGTGTCGGACCCAGTTCACCGAGGGCTGGGCCGATGTTGCTGAGCGCGCTGGCGCTGGCCGAGACCGCGGTGACGATGTCCATCTCAGGTCCGAATGTCGATCCGAGAAACCCCATCAGGAAGGTGGACGTCATGAATATAAACATGTAGAACAGGAAGAACGACTGAACGCTCTCCACCAGCGGATCGGGTACCCGGTCACGGCCGAACCTGGTGATGAACACGCCACGCGGATGGATGAGCCTGCTCAAATCGGCCGAAGCGGCCTTGACGAGGATTCCGATCCGGTAGATCTTGATACCGCCGGCAGTGGATCCGGCCATACCGCCTATGAACATCAGACCGACCACCAGGATCTGGAGGGCAGGTACCCAGGCGCCGAAGTCGGCGGTGGCATAGCCGGTGCCGGTGACAATCGCGAGCGCGGTGAAAAGGGAATTGCGGATGTTGTCGGGTAGGGGAGCTTCTCCCCATACCCCTCCCAGGATGATGATCGCCGCGGCTAGGACCACCCCGCTGAACAGGCGGAACTCCGCGCTTCTCCAGTACCTGCCCGGATCGCGGAGGGCGCGGAAGTGCAGCGCGAAGGACGTGCCGGCGATGAACATGGAGACGATCACCACCCACTGGACGTAGGGGCTGAATCCGGCGATCGACGTGGCCTCGGTCCCGAACCCGCCCGTCGACACGTTGGTTAGGGCGTGGTTGATCGCTTGGAAGAGGTTCATGTCGCCCGCCCATAGGAGGAGGGCTTCGACCAAGGTCACCAGGACGTACACGTACCAGAGGCGTCGGGCCGTCTCCCGGAATCGTGGAGTCAGGCGATCGGGTTCGGGACCGGGGGACTCGGCCCTTGCCAACTGGACCCCTCCCACGCCGAGCAGGGGCAGGATTGCCAGGGAGAGGATGATCACTCCCATCCCGCCGATCCACTGGGTGGTCGACCGCCACATGAGGATCCCCTTGGGCAACTCGGACGGGTCGGGCACCAGCGTGGCGCCGGTCGTGGTGAAGCCTGACGTGGTTTCGAAGAAGGCGTTGGTGAAATTGTCGATCGAACCGGTCAGAAGGTAAGGGAGCACGCCGAAGAAGGCCATCGCGAACCAGGCCAGCCCGACGGTCGCGAATCCTTCCCTGGTAGTAAGGGTGTCCGATCTGCCCATCACCCGCCATCCGAACCATCCGATCAGAACCGTGATCACGGCCGAGAGAAGGATCCATCCGGCTGTCTCCCACTCCCGGTAGATGCAAGAGGTGACTGCGGCCGGGAGCATCGATAAACCTGCGGCTGCTACCACCGCCCCGATCACGTACGAGATGTGGCCGAACATCCGACTGGGCCGCGGGAGGAAGAACCTGGTAGGGGACGGCTCCGGTGGGACGTTCACCGCCGGGATGCCTCGATCAGGCGTCGTGGCGGGATCACGATGAGAACAGGGACTCGACCGCGGCCCTTGCGCTCGGGAGCGTGAAGATGATGAGGTGGTCGCAGGCCCTGATGGCGGTCATTCCAGACGGTACGAAGGCATCGGCGCCGCGCAGGATCCCCCCGACCACTGCACCGGTGGGCAGGGGAAGTTCCAGCAGGGTCTGGCCCACGGCCTCCGATCGGGGAGAGACTTCCAGTTCGATCACCTCGGCGTCCGTGTCGGAGAAGGTGGTGACGGAATGCACCTGGCCACGGCGGACGAAACGGAGGATGGAGTTGGCGGCTGCCAGGCGGGTCGAGACCGTGGTATCGACGCCGATCCCCGCGAGGAGTCCCACGTAGCTCAAGCGGGTAACGCGGCTGATGGTGGTCGACGCTCCCAGTGCTTTGGCGACCAGGGAACCGATGAGGTTCATGGAGTCCACGCCGGTCAGCGCCACTACCGCATCGTCGTGGTTGATCGCCAGATCTCCTAGCACCTCGGGGTCGGTGGGGTCACCCGTGATCACGAGTGCCTTCGGATGGCGCTCCGCGACGATCCGGCAGCGGTTGAGGTCGGGATCGATCACGACCAGGCTCATGCCGATTTCTGCAATCAGGCTGGCCGTCCTGTGGGCTACACGCGTGGAGCCGATGATCAGAGCTCTGCGTATCTTCCGGTTGCGTATCCCGATCATGGCCTTCGCCCCCTCGACATCGGGACTGAGGACCATCAGGAGTAGGTGGTCTCCCTCTTCAACCGTCGTGTCACCGTGGGCGACGATGGTCATCCCGTTTCGCACGACGGCGATCGCCAACCAGTCGTACTCTCTGAGCCTGCCCCGCGCTCTCCTGAGCGGGGTGCCGACGAGTGGCGAGCGGCCGGTGGCGGTACCGCCTACGAGGGCGAGTTTCCCGTCCCCGAACTCGATCAACTCGGACACACCGGATTCGCTCACCAGAGCGGTGATCTCCTTGGCGGCCGACTCGACCGGATCGATCACGAAGTCGACTGCTAGCCCACCCAAGCCGTCCTTGAGGCCGGGATCCTCCACCCGGGCGACCGTGTGCCCCACTCCCATCCGGGTGGCCGTGTGGCAGGCAAGGATGTTGACGCCGTCGCTGGTCGATACCGCAAGGAGGAGTTCAGCCTGACCCGGATCCGCCTCCGCGAGGATGCTGGTGCTCGCTCCGTTGCCGGTTATCACCAGCGCGTCGATCTTCTCCCGGATCTCCGCGGCTCGCCTCGGGTTCTTTTCAATGACCACCACGTCCTGGCCCTCAAGGGAGAGCCGTTCGGCGATGTAACCGCCGACCGCGCCGGCACCGACAATGATGATCCGCATTCGGGCGACCTCGCTGTAACGCTGGAGCTTGCGGGATCGCCTAGGTTAGTGGCCCATCCGGCATTCCCAACGTCACCGTGTCCCCGGGGTGACACGATCCGATCAATCGGCACCCTTCCCGCGGGCGGATGGGCGGGGTACGTTTTACAGGCGCGGTTGCCAGGAGAGGAAGTCCGGGCTGGCCGTGCGGCGGCGCGTGAATCGGTTCGACGGGAGGCAGGGGGTTGTTCGTGTCTACTATCCGCCTGCTGTTGCTCGGCCTGGTGGTCGCGCTTTCGCTTTCGGGTACCGGCGCCGGGGCGTCGCCAGGTCCGGAGGGTATGGGCCGGGGCGCATCCTGCGTGGGTCTGGATCCGCCCAGCGATGGCGTGATCACCGCACCCTTCGCTCCGGGTCCCAGCTATTCGGGACACTGGGGTGTCGACTACATGCTCGATTCCGACGGATCCGTCGAGGCGGCCGCGGCGGGAAAGGTCACCTTCGCGGGATCGGTCGTAGGGAACCTGGTGGTCACCGTGGATCACGGAGGAGGCCTCAAGACCAGCTACTCGTACCTCGAGCGTTCGCTGGTCACGCGAGGGCAGCATGTGAAGAGGGGAGTGGTGCTAGGGCGGGCTTCCGATGATTCTCCCCACCGCGGTTTGCATTTCTCGGTGAGGATCGGCGGAACCTACATCGACCCCGAGACGGTCCTGGGATGCCAGCCGAGCAGCCCTTCGGCGGGCCTTCGCCTGGTGCCGGTCGAGTCCTAGGAGGGTGCTGAACAATGACGATTGCTGGGGCCTGCCGCCCGCCAGCCCAGGAATTATGCCGGCGGCTGGCAGGCCACTGGTGGATTGCTCAGCACCCTCCTAGCCCTGGTTCTTCATACGGGGGTATGTACTGGAGGAGCGGGGTGTGGGATATGAGCTTCTGACCAGGGACGACGAGCGTTTCGATAGTCCCGTCCCGTCCCGTCCCGGCCCGTCCCGTCCCGTCCCGTCCCGTCCCGTCCCGTCCCCTCCCGTCCCGTCCCGCCCCGTCCCGTCCCCTCCCGTCCCCTCCCGTCCCGTCCCGTCCCGCCCGCC
>JAPOQZ010000227.1 GCA_026710435.1 bacterium
ATATACATTCCGTCTTCCGATCCTGAAGGTCCTCCTCGGCACGACTCGGATCTGGACACTGCTGCCGAGGCTGCAAAACGACCCAATCAACCGTCAACTAACGAGAATCGATCAGTGACCCCTTGGAACTAATCATCTAGGAGGGTGCAGAGCAATCCACCAGCGGCCGGGCGCCGAGCGGGACGCTCTTCGCAAGAAGAGGTCGCGGATAGGCGGGGCGCGATCTCCCCTGTCGAGGGCCGTATCCTGTGCCTGCCGGAACACCCCTGGGCATCAAGGGTCTCCAGCCACCGGCACCATCGGAGCCACCCCGGGCGAGCAACTGTCCGCGCACCTGCTCCGGCCGGATGAGTTCCCCGGGCGGCTCCGGCAAGCACTCCCCGGTATCCCCGGACACCCGGGCCGGTCGAGGCTCCGACGACCGTGAGGGGATGCTCATCGGTCGGACCGGGGCCGGTAGGCGACCGACACGGTGGCGTTGTCGTGGAGGACGAGGCTACGCGCCCCCGCCAGGACACTTCGGGCGATATCGGACGCGTCGTCGGCGTCGGGTGCGCAGGCTGATCCTATCCCGTCCGGGGAGTCGTCCCACAGCCATCCTGCCTTTCGGTCCGCTTTCGGGAACGGCTCCCAGGCACCGTCACTGGCGATGATCACAGCGTCCGGCATCTCGGAGTCCTCGAACCCGCCAACCATGTCCGGTTCGAGAAACCCGTCCCCGAACCCGTCGTCCTCGGGCAGCATCCCGAGGCAGGCCGTGATGCTGCCGAATAGGTCCCGATGGGGAAGGCCGCAGCAGTACCCCGTGAACCCATCCGGCCCGGACCTCACTACGAACGGTATCGTGTCTCCCATCCACCCGATGATCAGGCCGCCCTCGGGTGTCCACGCGGCCACGCACAGGGTGCTCATCGGGATCTCGCGGACCGGTACCCGCAGTCGCTGTGTCCGCGAGAAGCCTGACACCCCGACCACCCGCTCGTTGGCCTCTGCAAACGCCACGGCCATGTCGGCATCGCTTTCAATCCGTTCCGGGAGACCCTCGACGGCCGCTTGTGCCGCCTCGTCGCCGCGCTCGTGGCCTCCCAACCCGTCCGCCACCGCGATCACCCACACGCCATCGTCTGCCAGCGCTGTGAACATGCGGTCTTCGTTCACCTCGCGTGGTCCGATGTCGGTCAGCGCGGCAACCGACGTCCGGCGTTCGGACCGCCTCTGTGCGGGCTCTTCAGCCGGCTTACCGATCATGCTGGCCTCGCAGTCAAAACCCGGACCGGACGGCGGCTCGACAAGACGTAAGGGGCCATCGCGACCTTTCTACCCAGGCAGGTTCCAGGCCTGAAACCGCGACCGATCGGAGCGCGCAGGGGAACCGAACGTCGTTCGGGGACTTCGGTCAACCGAACCCGTCGTGAGCGAGCGCGCCCGTTCACTCCTCGGCCGTCACGTTCGTCGCGAGGCGCTTCAGTTCGAGAGACAGTCCGGCCACCATCAGATAGGCGCGGTCCGCTCGGGACGCCACGAGTTGATTAACCCGGCCGAGCAGGTCCCGGTAAGCCCTACCCAGGGGAGAGGCCGGCACGATGCCCTGGCCGACCTCGTTGCTGACCAGGATCCACCGCCCTCCCGAATGCTCGATGACATCAAGCAGTTGCTCCACCACCCGCAGGACACCGGGCTCCGCATCGGTTTCTGGATCCTCTCTAAGGAGAAGATTGCTGATCCACAGGGTGAGGCAGTCGAGGACGAAGGTGTCGTACCGGTCCACCACCGGGAGGAGCGCCCCGCTCAGATCGAGCGGCTCCTCCAAGGTGTCCCAGTGCCCGGGTCGGTAACGCCGGTGGGTTTCGATCCGGCGCCGCATGCCTTCGTCTAGTGGCTCGGCCGTAGCGATGAACAACACTCTCTCTCCATCACGGGCCATCCGTTCCGCCGCGGTGCTCTTTCCGGAGCGGGCGCCTCCGAGGATGAGTACGAGCTCGCCGGGCTTCGCCAGTTCATCCCACCGCTTGTCAGGCATCGAAGTCCCCTCCGAGATGGCTGGTGTCGTTCAGGAGGTCGAGGGTGGCGCTCCCGTCGCCGAAGACAGTAACGATGGAAAGTCCTGCATTGGAGAGGCGGAATCGCCACATCGCGGTGGCCTCCATCCCCAGCAGGCTAACGATCATGGCGCGCAGGATCCCCCCATGGGCTACCACCAGCACGCTGCCGTCCGGTCGGTGGTTCCGGTCCCTGATGAGTTCCACAGCGGACGAGGCCCTCTCGAAGAAGTCCTGGTCGCTCTCTCCGCCGGGAGGGGCGAAGGCCGGATCGTCCAGGAACATCCGGTCATAGAGGTCCGGGTATCGGTTCGCCACTTCGCGATGGGTCAGGCCCTCCCACTCGCCGAAGTGCTTCTCCCGCAACTCGACCAAAGTGACAAGCTCTGGGACCGGGGCAGGCACTATGGCCCTCGCCGTATCCAGCGCCCGGCGCAGATCGCTCGTGTACGAGGCCACGAACTCTGTGCCCGCCAGCCGGGCCGCCACTTGGCGCACCTGGGTCCGACCAGTACCGTTGAGGGGCGGATCCGACTGGCCTTGCGCTCGCCCGACCCGGTTCCACTCGGTCTCTCCGTGCCTCACCAGGAACCATCTACATACGCCCGGCATCCGGCTACCTCCTGGCTCCCGTCCCGCCGTCGAGCGGCTCGAGAGCCGCCTGAAAGAGGGTATCGGTGTCCAGCGACCTTTCGAGAGCAGTGGCGACCTCGTCCAGGGCCGTTTCGACTCCATGCTCGAACTCGAGATCCCGTCGGGGCCGCGCCCCCAGCCGGGCGAGCCAGGAGCGCCGGTAGCCATCGTCGGCGAACAGGCCATGCATGTGGACACCGGAGATGCGGCCCCCGTGGCTCCGAGCGCCGTCCGGACCGTGGGCCAAGACGGAGCACCGGCCGATCTCCCCTCCGCTTTCACACGCGGCTGGGTTATTGGACATGTTCTGGGGCTTGAAGGGCGCCACCGACAAGCCACGGCGCTTGGCCAGCCGGCAGAGCCCGGCCACGATCAGCGACTTGCCCGCGCTGGAGGCGGTTGCCTGGATCATGATGGCTGCCATGCAACGACAGGTTATCGGGTGCCGTGCCGGGCGCAGACTTCCTTCACAGCCCGGACCAGGCGGTGGCTTTCCTCCAGGCTCCTGATGCCAACACGGATGTGCCGGGGCATCCCGAACGACGTGCAGTCGCGCACGCACGGCCGGTAGCGCTGGAGTAGTTCGAGGCGGACGGCTGCGGCGTTGCCCACGTCCACCAGTAGGAAATTGGCGCTCGGATAGTTGCATACCAGGCCGAGCACTTGCAGTTCCGCGAGCAAGTACGCCCGGCTCGCCCGGACCACCCGCCGCGCCTCCGCGATGTGCTCCACTTCCTGCAGGGCGGCCATCCCTGCCGCCTGGGCCGGCGCGTTGACACTCCAACTGGATTGGAACCGTTGCACGTCTTCGATCACCGTCCTGGGTGCCGGCATGTATCCGAGCCTCACGCCTGGGATGGCATGGTCTTTGGTCATGGAGCGGAGCAGGACGACGTTTCCTTGTGCCAGCAGGCGTCTCGTGTCCCAGGGCCGGTCCACGAAGGCGGAATAGGCTTCGTCCACCACGAGAAGGCCGTCGTTCCCGACCGCCTCGGCAACTGCTTCCACTTCCTGTCGATCCAGGTACACCCCCGTGGGGTTGTTCGGGTTGCAGAGAAAGGTCAGGTTGGGTCTCAATTCCTCGATCAGATTCGCCGCCCCTGCCATGTCCCATCGGAACCATCTCCCTTCTTGCGGAGGGATGGGGTACGGTTCCACCTCCTGCAGGCGGCACGCAGCCGCGTACTCCCCGAAACCCGGCACGAAGATGGAGGCGCGGAAACCCTTCCGGAGGCGGGAGCGGGCCAGAAGATGGATCAGTTCGGTGGAGCCGTTCCCCACCAGGATCGCCTCTTCCGGAAGTCCCAGCCTGCGGCTCAGCGCCTAGCGTAGACGCAGGCATTCGGGATCGGGGTAGGCCGAGGGATCCACGTCGCGAATCGCACGGAGCACCCGGGAGGACGGACCGAGCGGGTTGATGCCGGCGCTGAAGTCGGTCACGTCTTCGGGATCCAGGCCCAAGCGGTCCAACTCGGCGAGGTTCAGGGCACCATGGACGGGACGGGAGGCGGCCATCTCTCAGCCCCAGACCCACTCTCGCGCCGCGATAACCGCGGCCGCTACGGGGACCGCCGAGACAGCCGGCGTGTAGCAGAGCCGGACGGCCATCCGGAGGTCCTCCGTCGTGGGATCCCGCAGCCCGTCCCCGATCCTGTAGTGGCCGACCTTCTCGAGAGCCACCCCGAGAAGTCCGGCCATCGCGCTGATCGTCCAGCCGGCGTTGGGGCTGGACGTGAGCTTGCGGCCCCGGCGGACGACGCTCCAGCCGCGCCTGGCAGGGAGACCGAAAGCGGGTCCTGCCGGAATCAGCATCAGCAGAGCACAGAGACGGGCCGGGACCAGGTTGGCGAGGTCGTCGAGGCGGGCCGGTGCCTTTCCCAGGTACTCGTACTTCCCTCGATAGCCGATCATGCTGTCCAGCGTATTCAGAGCCCGGTAGGCGAATGCCCCCGGCAGACCGAACAGCGCGAACGCCGGCCAGGGACCGACGAAACCGTCGGTCATGTTCTCGGCGACGGACTCTATGGCGGCCATCAGGATGAAAGAGTCCGGCAGGCCGCTCGAGTCGCGGCTCACCAGGCTCCGCAAGCCTCTCCGGGCAGCTACCCGATCCCCGCTGTCGACGGCCCTGCGGGTAGCCTGGCCGGCCTGTCCCAAACCCTTGACCGCGAAGGCGGTGCTCAGCAGGACCGCCCCACCAACCACGTAGGGCACGGGACCCATCCCCCGGAGACCGGCAGCGCCCAGCCAGGCCATCCCTCCGAACAGCGCCGGTACGAGGACGGCCCTGCCCGATCCTGCAACGAGCGCCGCGAAATGCCGCTCAGCCGGAGGCGTATGCATCTCCAGCCACGAGATCAGCTTGCCCATCCACACCACCGGGTGGATCGAGGGAGGTAGCTCCCTCGTGGTGGCGTCCACGGCTACGGCCGCCACAAGGACGGCCATATCCAGGCGCCAATCCCCCGACCGGAACACGAGCGACCTATATCCCGGCGAACGGAGGCGGGCTGAGAGCAGCCCCATCGCCGAGCGTGAGGAACACCGCGAGGACCAGCATGATCACTTCCGTGGACTCGACCACCGCACCGAAGATGTCGCCGGTTACGCCTCCGAGGAGCCGCGTCGCCCACGCTCCCACGCCAAGAGCGACCAGCGCGCCCGCCGCAACCAGGACCAGCCCCAGCGACCCGGCCAGGGCCGCCACCGCCGCTCCGGTCACCGCAAGGCCCACGATCGTCGCCCTTGCGGCCCCGCCGGCCCGCACGAAGGGAGCTCCGAGTCCCTCGCTCCTGACGTAGGGGAACCGGCCCATGACCAGCAGGACGGCCCAGCGGGAAATGCAGGGCACCACCAGCATGACCCACGTTCGGCTTCCCACAGGGAGGCTGCCGATAGTGATTGCCTTCGACAAGAGCAGGCACACCGCGCCTGCCATGCCGAAAGCTCCCACGTGCGGATCCCGCAGGATGTCCAGCCGGCGCCGGGGGTCGAACCCGCCCAGCAGGGCGTCACACGTGTCCATGAACCCATCCAGATGGAGTCCCCGGGTCAACACCGCCAGCAGCGCTACCAGGATTGTCCCTAGCAGTAGTGGAATCAGCGGTCCACCATGGAGGGCTGCCGGTCCACCCTGCCCGGCCCGGATCCCCGTCCGAAGAAGAACGTCGGCTGCGGCAAGTAAGCCTCCGAGGAGAAGCCCGACGAACGGGAACCACATGCGGGACGCGGCGAGCCCGTCCTCGCCCCGGACCCGGACCGGAAGGACGGTCAGGAATCCGATCGCTGCGCGTAGCCCGGCCACTACGAATTGCCTCCGGACGGGTCGACATCCTCCGAGCGATCCGCTACGCCCGCCTCGGCGAACGTAGCCATCCCCGACAGGCACGCTGCTGCCGCTTCGATAACCGGCATGGCGAGGACCGCGCCGGTGCCCTCGCCGAGACGCATGCCGAGGTCGAGAAGCGGTTCGAGCCCGAGATGGGAAAGCACCGCCCGGTGGCCCGTCTCGGCGGAGCGGTGGGAGGCGATCATGTAATCGCCCGCTGCCGGGCTGAGACCATGGGCGATGAGGGCCGCCGCCCCGGAAATGAACCCGTCGAGCACGACCGCCCGCCTGGCCGCGGCGGCTCCGAGCACCACCCCGGCCAGTACGCCTATCTCGAATCCCCCCACCTTCCGGAGCACGCCGATCGGGTCCTCCCGGTCGGGTGCGTTCACCTTTAGTGCTCTACTCACCACGGCCGCCTTGCGCTGGAGTTCGGCGGGAGTGCGGCCCGTACCCTCACCGGTCGTCTCGTGAGGGGACCGGCCGGTCATCGCGGCCGTGATGGCGCTCGATGATGTTGTGTTGCCGATCCCCATGTCACCGGTAGCGATGAGATCGGCGCCCATGGCGGCAACCTCTGTGGCCAAGCCGGCGCCGGCTTCCAAGCAGCGGACTGCCTGGTCCCTCGACATTGCGGGGCCCCGGCTGATATCGGCAGTCCCGTGCCCGATCCGGAGAATGCGAAGGTCGGGGTGGTGGGGCAAGTCGGCTGCTACTCCCGCATCCACGACGACCTGGTGTACTCCACCGAGGCGCGCCATGGCGCTTATCGCCGCCCCGCCCGCCAGGAAGTTCATAACCATCTGGGCGGTCACGGCTTGGGGATAGCCAGTCACGCCTTGAGCCACCACGCCGTGGTCGCCGGCGGCCACGATTACGGACTTTCCGCGGATCACGGGCTGGTCGGTTCCGAACATCCCGGCCAGCCGGACCGAGATATCCTCGAGCCGGCCGAGGCTGCCCGGCGGTTTCGTCAACGTCATCTGCCTCGCCTCTGCCCTGCGCATCGCCCCGGGATCGGCGTTACCGATCCGCTCAAGGATCGAGGAAAGCACTGAAGAACCGCTCATAGGCACAACCTCTCCAGAACTAGGGCGTGTTCACGCTACGCGCAGTCGTTACGGTACCGCGGGGTCCGAGCGACAGGCTGCTGTCGTCGCCGGACTCGACGTGTTCACGCTATGCGCAGTCGTTACGGTACCGCGGCTCCCCGTGGTTGGTCTGAACAACCACGATCAAACTAGCTCGGCACCCGGGCCCGCTATAGTACGTGCCGGCCCGGGGAGACAACCGGGTGCCGTGGAACTCAGCGAAGTCCGGTACGAGTCCGGCGCTGTCCCGCAACTGTCAAGCCCCATCCTCCGGGAGGGGACGAGCCAGGACGCCTGGCCCACGGCCACGTATCAGCTCTCGGAGGAAGGGTTGGTCGTGCTGGTCCCGAAGCCTGGACCTGACGATCTCTCTTCATCCTCCCTGACTCAAGGAGGATGTTTCTTGTTGCAAGGAAGACACCTACCGCGGATCCTGCTAGCAGCGCTGCTAATGGTCGGCGCAGCCTGTGGCGGCAAGACCGGAGACAGCGTATCCCAGACGGCGACCACAGCAACCGCCACGAGCCCGACAACCACTACCGAAGCGCCGGTGGCCGAGTTCCCGGTGACGGTCGCAGGGGTCGTCATCCCCGCGGAGCCCAACGCGATCGTTTCGCTGTCACCCTCCGCTACCGAGATGCTGTTTGCGGTCGGGGCGGGAAGCCAGGTCGTCGCTGTGGATTCGTTCTCCGACTATCCGGAGGACACCCCGGTGACCGACCTGGACGGGTTCCGGCCCAACCTGGAGGCCATAGCCGCCTACGGACCCGACCTGGTCGTGATGTCGGGGAATCCCGACGAGATAGTCTCCGGGCTCGAAGCTCTGGGAATCCCGGTACTGGTTCATGAACCGGCCCTCGACTTGGAGGACGCCTACCAGCAGATGCTCCAGGTAGGGGCAGCCACCGGTCACGTCGACGAGGCGGCATCCTTGGTGGCTTCGCTACAGGAGGAAGTCGCTCAACTGGTCGACCAGCATGCCGACTTCGGCCTCGGCCTCACCTTCTACCACGAGATCTCGGACACCTTCTTCTCAGCGACATCCGGTACCTTCATAGGCGCGATCTACACCCTGTTCGGTTTGGAGAACATCGCGGACGCGGCCGATCCGGATGGCTACGGGTATCCGCAGCTCTCCGCCGAGTACATCCTCGAGTCGGACCCCGACATCGTTTTCTATGGCTGTGCGGTCTGGTGCGGGACCACCGCCGAATCGATCGGGGAACGACCCGGGTGGACCGAGTTGCAGGCGGTGAGCGCCGGGCGCCTGTTCGAAGTCGACGACGACCTCTCCAGTAGGTGGGGTCCCCGGTTGATCGAATTCGCTCGGCTGATCGGGGTAACCCTCCAGACCCTATCCGAAGGCGGGTGACGATCCATGGACGACCCGGCGCCTCCGGCGCGACCGTTACGGCTCCGGTGGGGCTGGATGCTCGCAATGGTGGCCGTGCTGCTCGCCGCGATGCTTGCCGGAATCACGATCGGGCCGGCGGAAATCCGCCCGGGGCAGGTGATCGCCGAGTTGGTGGGGGTCGGCCTGGCTGGGCGTCCCTCGGCTCTCTCCTCCATCCAGCAAGCCATCATCTGGGAGATCCGGCTCCCCAGGGTCGCTCTGGGAGGACTGGTCGGTGGGCTTCTCGCTCTGGCCGGCGCCTCCTACCAGGGGGTGTTCCGCAACCCGCTGGCCGATCCGTACCTGTTAGGTGTGGCGGCCGGCGGCGGCCCGGGCGCCACGGCGGTGATCGCCCTCGCGCCCGGTGCCGCATCGATCATGCTGCCTCTCGCTGCGTTCGTCGGCGCGCTGGTAGCGGTCGCCCTGACCTACACGGTGGGACGGTCGATAGGAGGCCGGAGCGCGGTATCGCTCATCCTCGCCGGGGTGGCGGTGGCGGCCTTCTTCACCGCCGTCCAGACCTACATACTGCAGAAGAACGCCGACACCATCCGGCAGGTCTATTCGTGGATCCTCGGCCTCCTCGCCACCACCGGCTGGCGCGAGGTGCTTGTGCTGATCCCCTACGCGATAGTCTGCGGCACGGGTCTGCTCCTGCACAGGCGGCTGCTCGACGTGATGAGCGTGGGAGACGAGGAGGTCGACAGCCTGGGCGTCTCGGCAACCCGAGTACGTACCACGGTCGTAATCCTCTCCACCCTGGCGACTGCCGCTGCGGTGGCGGTGAGCGGGCTGATCGGTTTCGTGGGGATCGTCATTCCCCACACCGTCAGGCTGGTGGTCGGGGCCAGCTACCGATCGCTGATACCGGTGTCGATGATCGCGGGAGCGGCCTTCCTGATCCTCGCCGACCTGGTTGCCCGGACGGTCTCCAGCCCGGCCGAACTGCCGATCGGGGTCATCACCGCTTCCGTGGGGGCCCCGTTCTTCCTGGTCGTGCTGCGTAGCACCCGGCGGTACGTAGGATGAGCGTCGCGGTCCGGAGCCTGTCGGTCTCATACCAACCGGGCACACCCGTGCTCAGCGACCTCAGCCTGGAAGTCGCCACCGGCGAGTGGCTCGGCCTTCTCGGGCCCAACGGCGCCGGCAAGTCGACCCTGCTGAAAGCCATCGCCGGCCTGGTACGCCACTCTGGAGCTATCGAACTGCAGGGAAAGGTCTCGACCTCGATCCGGAGGAGGGACCGGGCACGGGCAGTGGCGTTCGTCCCGCAGGAACCCATGATCCCCCTCGCCATGACGGTCACCGAGTACGTGCTGCTGGGGAGGACGCCGCATCTCCCCTATCTCGGTACGGAGGGCCGGCGTGACCTGGAGGCTGCTTGCGCGGCCCTCGACCTGCTCGACCTCGGCCGCTTGGCCGGTCGCCACATGTCCGAGCTCAGTGGCGGCGAGCGGCGCCGGGTGGTTCTGGCGCGCGCCATCGCCCAGGAAGCCGACATCCTGCTGCTGGACGAACCGACCGGGGCGCTCGACATCGGACAGGGCCAGAACGCCCTGGAGTTGATCGGCTACCTGCGGTCCGAGCGGCCCATGACAATCATCACCGCCATGCACGACCTGACCCTGGCCGGGCAGTTCGCCGATCGCCTGCTGATGATGGCGGGCGGGCGGATCGTCGCTGTCGGGCCCGCCGTGCATGTGCTTACAGCCGACTACATAAGGGACTTCTACCAGGCCAACGTCGAGGTGGTCAGGGTCGATGGCGGCCTGGCAATAGTCCCGGTGAGGAACGGTTCCCTATGAGCGAAGCTCCCCGTACAGAAGACCCCCGCCGCCGCGAGACCCGGCGAGCACCCTCCGTGGTCATAGTCAACACAGGTGACGGCAAGGGCAAGAGCACCGCAGCCATGGGAATGGTGATGCGTTCCGTCGCCCGCAACTGGCAGGTGGCCGTGGTGCAGTTCATCAAGTCCGGAAAGTGGAAGGTGGGCGAGGAGAAAATGGGACACCGTCTCGGTGTCGAGTGGATCGCCGGGGGCGATGGTTTCTCCTGGGATAGCGAGGACCTCGACCGTTCGGCCGAACTCAACCGTGAGACGTGGGACCTGGCCCGCCGGCGGATAGAGACGGGCACCCACCGCCTCGTGGTCCTCGACGAGATCACATACCCCATCAACTGGGGATGGATCGACGCGGAGGAGGTGGCAGCCACCATCCTCAACCGCCCCGACAAAGTCAACGTGGTCATCACAGGACGGGACGCCCCGGCCCGCCTGATCGAGATCGCTGACACCGTCACCGAGATGACCCCCGTCAAGCACGCCTACGAGCAAGGCATCCGCGCCATACGCGGCATCGACTTCTGAAGCCGGCAGCGATCCCAGTCAGGTGTATCGGCCCCCAAGTGCTGCCAGTGATCCATTCGGCGGGTCCGGGAAGCCCCCTGTTGGACACAGTCGGTGACAGATCCCGGTCAGCGAACGGCGCGGCAACCTCTGTCTCGTTCTTGAGCGTCCTCCTAAGCAGGGTACGGCATCTCACGAAGACCATTCCTCGTCACGGTGTGCGTCCAAGGAGGATCTCTGCTTGAGAGTTCCTCTATCCGTTCCCAGCGCGCCACCAGGACACAGAGTTGCTCCCACACACTGAGATTGCCAACGGTTGTGAGCACCAGGATGCGCAGCGGGTTCTCGGCTAGGAGGGTGCTGAACAATGACGATTGCTCGGGCCTGCCGCCCGCCAGCGCAGGAATTATGCCGGCGGTTGGCAGGCCGCTGGTGGATTGCTCAGTACCCTCCTAGGGCCGCCCACTCAGCAGGTCGATGGCGGATCTTCTTATCGCGAGCTACAACGACCCACCCCCCAGCGGACGCTACCGGGATCCACTGCACGTCGTCGGTACCGACCGGCACCGGCGAGCGATCGTGACCCGGGTAGATACAGTCGCCACGGGCGACAGCCATTACTTGGCCGATTCCGAGCGCGCTCTCGTCGAAGAAATACCGGATCGGGCCTTCCCGCCTTACGCGCTGAGGCAGGGCAAGCGCGCCGGTCACGCAGCCCTGAGAAACCGTGTCTCAAAGTCGACGGCCGTATCGATATCCTCCTCGGTCACTCCGTGATCGCGGTAGATGTCCCTGATGGCTGAGCGAGGCTCCCCGGCAAGGTACAGCTCTGCTATGACCTCGGTTCGAACTCTGCGTACAGTTGGGATTCCGAACGAGAAACGAGGATTCACGTACACTGGCTCCTTTGCCGCCATGACCATGTAGCGCATGGCTTCTTCCGTCGCCTCGTCGAACTCCACTCTCCTGCAGAAGGTCGCTGCCGCCTCACTGAGCATGAGTTGCCCAGACCCAACAACCATCCATAGGTCCTCCGGGATCTCCAACCTGCGCTGCATCTCCGAAACCAGCTCGCGGCCCGCGATCAGCGGCTTTGATACCGCGAAGGGGAATGCGGTATCGAATTCCCGGCTGAGCGCCTCTCTCAGGGGCCGGAGGCGTTGCAGGGGCAGGTGCCGACGGTACTCCCGCAGATAGGCCGCCTCTATGAACTCCCCCCAGGACACCTGCGAGTCACCGGTAGGCTCACTTCGGAGGACCGGCGGGTACTGTTTCGAACCCCGAACGGCGCCCTCTAGCCACCACCGGAGCTTCGAGGGCGATAGGCGAAGCAGCCGCGCCGCTTCTGTAAGACTGTAGGTGGGCCGGACCAGCAGGGAGATCATCTCGCGTTCCTCCGTGGGTGGTGATGAGGGTAGCTTCCTTCGCCAGTTGAACGATGACTCCAACGCAACCACCTGCCAGACGCGGTGATCCCGCCGAGCCGAAGTCCCCGTGTGAGTATTTCGCCTCCTTTGCTGGAGTGCTTGTAGCAGTTCCCACGCACCGAACCTTGCTGGATTGTCTTCAAGCTGCGAACACAGGATTGAAATGGACCTTCATGGGTGGGTGTCTTGTCGGGAAACACATTGAGGGTCAGGGCTAGGACGGTGCTGAACAATGACGATTGCTGGGGCCTGCCGCCCGCCGACCCAGGAATAGTGCCGACGGTTGGCAGGCCGCTGGTGGATTGCTCAGCACCCTCCTAAACTGTGGCGGATGAAGTTACGGACTCTTCTTGTGCTGGCGGGGCTGGCAGCGCTCTTCGTGCTGGTCACCCGTCGTCCTCCGGTCGTCAAGCCCCAGGCTGATCGGGGAATCTGGGTACCCGTAGCGAACGATCAGTGACCAACCGGGTCGCGCTCCACCTGAGCGGCATCCTGGCTCGCCGGGTACCGCGGGTTCTTCTGGCTGAGCCGGGCGTGGAGATCGGGTTTCTCCGGGGCGGTACGGTGTCCGAGCGGACAGAATCGATCTCGTCCGTAGCCGGGTGGGACGCTTTGGCCGTGAGCAGCGTCTCGGAGGACTCGGAACCCTATGTCAACGAAGCCCGCTCTTCGGGTATCCCCGTCGTCGTAGGCAGCGACCTGCCCTACGGCTATCAGGTGGGTGACGCCACGTTCGTGATGGGGGCCACCGAGGGCTTCGGCTTGGCCGCCGCCCTAGCCGTCTCCATGGTCGACCAGGGAAGTCGACCCCTCCAGACACGCCTCGCCTGGACAGTCCCGGGGCGGGCGCTGGGGGCCGGGACTCCGGTCACCTTTCCCGAGCCGATTGGCGCCCTATGGGCAGGTAGGGACGAGAGCCCTCTGGACTGGCCGAGGATGACCTGCCTGGCGGCGCCGGAGCACTCGCCCTGGCTCGGGGTGGCCGTAAACCTGAGACTGCAGGGCCCGAATGGAACGGAAGAACGTATCCAGGGGGTTGCCGACGACGCCGCCTTCCTGCGGGCCGCTTCCATGTCCTCCGCTCTGCTCGCAGCCGCCCGAGGCGCCTACCCTCCGGGTGTGAACAGTCCGGGCGACCCGCAAGGTGTGTATTTGAACCTCGCCCGCGGTGCGGGCTTGGAGACAGCCGGTTTCGTCCCCGACTGATCGCCAACTGCCTGGTTGACGGATGTCGTCGGGCACCTCCGTGCAGCAAACTCCCATCCAGCCCCTGCGACGGGCTTACAGCCTCGGGTTGATGCGCTCCTCCAGCGAGAAGGCGATCAGAGCGAAGCCGAGGGACGCCAGCATGATCAGGAGTCCTGGAGGGAGCACCCACCACTTCCATGCCGGAGTGAGAAAGGCGCCTCGGGCTTGCGCCCAGAACAAGGTTGAACCCCAGCTCTTCTGGATGGGATCCCCGAGGCCTAGGAAGCTGAGGGCCGCCTCCAGCAGGATCGCACTCGACACCGCCCGCACGAACGATCCCGTGGCCAGCAGCCCCGTCCGGGGAACGATGTGCCGCAGGATCGTCCAGCGGTCCGGTGCCCCCATCGAACGGGCCGCGAGCACGTACTCCCGCGAACGGAGGGACAGGACCTGCGAGCGGATGATCCGGGCAGGCTCGGCCCAGATAAGCACGCCGATCACCACGATCGTATTGAGGAGGCTCCGTCCGAGATAGGCGGCCAGCACGATCAACAGGGGCAGGAACGGCAGTATCAGGATCACGTCGACGCCTCGCATCATGACCGAGCCCAGACGCTTCGGGTAATAGCCCGCCACGACCCCGACCGTGGTTCCGATCATGAGGGCAACGGCGGCCGCGACTATTCCGATCGTCAGCGATACGCGTGCACCGAAGATCATTTCCGAGAGTAGGTCCTGGCCTATGTCGTTCGTGCCGAGCAGGTGCTCCGGGCCGGGGGACAGGAAGGGTCTCGCCACCCGCTCGGTCGGGTCGTAGGGTGCCAGCCACGGAGCGAACACCGCGCCACAGATGAGGACCCCCACGATGAGTCCACCCGTCAGGCCGAACAAGGTGGGGATACGGGAACGCCGCCGGGCGGTGCGCCTAGCGGCACTCTCGCGGCCATCGGCAACCGTCACGAGGTCCTGGTCCTCGGATCGATCAGCGGATACAGCAGGTCGGCTAGCAGGTTCGCCACCAGCACCGCCGCCGTGAAGACCAGGAAGGCCGCCTGCATCACCGGATAGTCACGCCCTGACACCGCATCGAATACGAGCCGTCCCAGTCCGGGGTAGGTGAACACCGTCTCGACTATCACCGTGCCGCTGAAGGCAAATCCGAGCCGGAGGGCGAGCACGGTCACCACCGGGGCGATGGTGTTGCGGGCGACGTGCCCGAACAGCACCCGCCGTTCGCCGGCGCCTTTGGCGCGTGCGGTGCGGATGTAGTCCTCTCCCAGCGTTTCCAGCATCGAATACCGCATTGTCATGTACACGCCGGGCGTCGCGAGGATCGACAGGGTGACCACCGGCAGGATGGCGTGGGTGAGGATGTCCCAGGTGTGGGCCCACCCGGCAAGACCCGAAGCGGCGGTCACCGCGTGGGACGACGGCAGGACGCCCCACTGGACGGCGAAGATCGAAATGAGCAGCATGCCCAGCCAGAACGACGGCAGGGACTCGACCGAGATCATCCCCGTGAGCATGCCGAGGTCGGTCTTGGTGCCCCTCCGCCACGCCGAGATCGCACCCAGGATCACCCCCGCCACCGCCGACACGATCAACGACAACCCCGTGATCAGCAAGGTCCATGGGAGCCGGTCCCAGATCATGTCGACGATGGGCCGTTTCGACCGGAACGAGTACCCGAAGTCGCCGGTGAATATGTCTCCCCAGTAACTGAAGTACTGCTTCCAAAGGGGCGCGTCCAAGCCCACACGCGCCACGATCTCCGCCCGCTCCTCAGGGCTCAGCAGGCCGACGTCCACGCCCGCGATGAGGACCAGCGGGTTGCCGGGCATGAGCCTGGGCAGCAGGAAGTTGAGGGTCACCGCCACCACGACGACCACCCCGTACTGGGTGAGCCGACGGACGTCGATACGCCGTTTCAACCCGTCAACTCACCCCCACCACACCGGGTCTCCGCGCCTAGGGGCGCGCGGACGGTGGCAGCAAGGACAGTTTGCTGACGATGCCTTGCCCGGCGATGAACTCCCAGTCCGAGTAGACGCTCGAGTCGTAGACGTAGGCGCCGTCCGGGTAGAGGAGAAGCACGAAGGGCAGCTCTTCGGCGATTATCTCCTGCATGCGGCCCAGGATCTTGTTGCGTTCCGCCGGGTCGGGCTCTGTGCCGAGCACCGCCGAGAGGGCATCCATCTCGGCGTTGGCGTAACCGGTCAGGTTGAGGAACCCGCCGGCCGGCACGCCGGCGACCAACTGCGGGAGGCGCAACGGGTCCGCCTGGACGGGCGCCGACCAACCCCACATCGCGATGTCGTAGTTGCGCCCGTTGTTCACGTCGAACCCCGGCCAGACAGCCTGTTCCCAGGTTGCGGTCTCGACCGCCGCAACCGACGTCTCGATCCCGATCGCGGCCAGCATCTCCACCGTCAACTCGGCTATCCGCAGCCGGAGCGAATCCGAGCCGTTGGTGATGATCTCGAACGACATCGGCTGCCCGTCGAACTCCCTGACGCCGTCACCGTCGCTGTCGAGGTAACCGCCCGCGTCAAGCAGCGCATTGGCGGCCGCCGGGTCGTAGACCGTGCCGATATCCGCGTTGTAGGACGGATGGCCCGGATGGATCCAGCCCGGGCTGCCGATCGTGGCCGCCCCCAGGAAGACCGTATCGACGATGTCCTGGCGGTTCATGGCCAGGTTGATGGCTTGCCGGACCGCCACGTCGTCGAAGGGGCGCTTCGAGGCATCGTAGTTGATCATCTGGGTGGTGAACTCCGGTCCCAGGACGACATCCAGCGGATCCTCGGCGTCGAGCAGATCGATCTGCTCGGGCGGAATCCGCTCGAAGATCACGTCCACTGCATCTGTGCGGATCGCCGCCTGGGCACCGACATCGTCGGCGAAGACGATCACTACCAGTTCGTCTACCGCAGGTGCTCCCCGGAAGTAGTCGGGATTGGCCTCGAAGCGGTAACTCTGTCCCTCCACGTACTCGACCAGCTTGTACGGACCGGTCCCGATGTTGGTACCGCCGAAATCATGCTCGGAAGGGAGTTCGACGCTCTCCCATATGTGGCGCGGGATGATCGGCACGTCAGCCAGTGCCGCCAACTCGAACCCGGCGTTCGGACCACTGAGGACGAAGGTGGCGTTGTAGTCGTCCGTCACCACGAGATCCTCGACACCCCTGAGGTCCCGGGCGAACCGGCTCGCCTCGACGTTGTTGATGTAGTAGTCGACGCTGAAGTCCAGGTCATGGGCTGTCAGGGGCTCCCCATCGTGCCAGGTGACGCCCTCGACCAGCGTGACCGAGTACTCCGTCAGGTCCTGGTTCACGGAGATGCTGGAGGCCAGCCAGGGCCTCGGTACCCCGTTCTTGTCCACCTGCATGAGCGAGTCGTACTGGAGCATGAGGAGGTTCCAGCCCGGGAACCCGCTGATGTAGGTATAGGGATTGAGGGTCGACTCATCACCGGTGACCGCGGCGCGTATCGTCACGGGTTCGGCGGGCGCCTCAGTAGTCGGGGCCGCGCTGGTGGTCGTCACCTCGGCCGCTGTGGTGGTGGGCGCCTCGTCCGTTTCCGAGGGCTCCTCAGTTATGGTCGTGAGCGGCGCGGCCGGTTGCGTCGTAGCCGGTGCACCCGTTGCAGCAGTCGTGGCAGCCGTCGTCGGAGTCGGTGCCGGCTCGTCATCCCCGCAGGCGACCATCGCCAGCGCGAGGACAACCAGCAAGAGCATGCCCCTGGACTTGATCAGTCTTCGCATTTCTCGGTTCCCCTTTCTTCCTCCCGCCAAAGGAGCGGTCGATGCAATCCGGTGCCGGGTCCTACAGCCCGAGCATCCGGGTACGAGCGTACCCGTGTTATTCGAACGGCATCAGTCAGGATAACCCATGTATGGCGTGCGGAGTCATCCGGGCCGGGGCGGTGACGCTTTTCCTATCCATAACACTTGTCCTCCTCGCATCCGTACTACGGAGATCAACCCGTTCGGCTGACCCGCGTCACCCGAGCGCAGGGGGGTTTACCAGATGGCACGAAACCCACCGTCCCGGGACCACTTCCACCAACTCCGGCTTGACCGTGGAGCACAACCCCTCGATCGCCACCGGGCACCGGGTGTGGAAACGGCAGCCGGGTGGGGGGTCCGCCGGGCTGGGAATGTCCCCGAGTAGCCGGGTGCGGTCCGCGTGGCCCAGGATCTCCGGTTCCGGCACGGGGACCGCCTCGAGCAACGCCTTGGTGTACGGATGGAGAGGGTCCGCATAGATCTGGTCGCGGCCGGCCCGCTCTACGACCTCACCGAGATACATGACGGCCACCTCATGCGAGATGTGGCGCACCACGGCGAGGTCGTGCGCTATGAAGACCAGAGCCATTCCCGTCCTGGTTTGCAGGTCTGCGAGCAGGTTCACCACCTGTGCCTGCACGGACATATCGAGGGAGGAGACCGGTTCGTCGCATACGATCACTTCCGGCTCGGCAGCCAGGGCACGGGCGATGGCGATGCGCTGTCTCTGCCCGCCGCTGAACTCGTGCGGGTAGCGCTTGCCGGCGTCGGCCGGCAGGCCCACCATGTCCAGCAGCGAACCAACCCTGGTGCTGATCTCTTCGGGTCCGGCCATCCGATGGATCCGGAGCGGTTCGGCTATCACATCCAGCACCCTCATCCCGGGGTTCATCGCCGAGAAGGGGTCCTGGAAGATCATCTGCACCGCGCGCCTGTGCCTGCCGCTCCGGGGATCGAGAGGCCGTCCGTTGATCTCGATTGCTCCGGCAGTCGGGCGCACCAGGGCCACGAGCGCCCGACCCATCGTCGTCTTGCCGCAGCCGCTCTCTCCCACCACGCCTAAGGTCCGACCCCTCCGGACGTCGAGGTCAAGGCCGTCGACCGCCCGTACCACCGTCCTGCGAGACCGGGTGAGCCCCCGGGAAACCGGGAAGTGCACGCGGAGCCCGCTCACCGAGATCAAGATCTCGTCAGTCTTCTGTTGGGATCGTTGGCCGCCGCCGGTGGAGCCTACCGGCCACAGCGAGGAGGAGGTGCCCATCATTTCATGGTGTATGCAGGCCGATCCGTGCCCAGCCGCCCCCACGCTCGCCAGCTCCGGAAGGCCCTCCTGGCATCCTTCCCCAACCAGCGGGCAACGTTCGTGGAAAGGGCATCCGGAGAGCTTCTCCGACACACGGAGTGGGGACCCCGGTATCTCGGCCAACCGGGTCGCCACCGGACGATCCAGTCGCGGTATCGACCTCAGCAAGCCGGACGTGTACGGATGGCGGGTGGACCGGTAGAGGTCCCCGGCCCGGCCGGTTTCCAGGATCCGCCCCGCATACATGACCGCAACGCGGTCGGCCAGTTCCGCCACCACGCCAAGATCATGGGTGATCCACACGACCGCCAGCCGGTACTCCTCCTGCAGCTCGCGGACCAGGTCCACGATCTGGGCCTGCACCGTCACGTCGAGGGCGGTGGTCGGCTCGTCGGCGATCAGCAGTTTGGGGTTACAGGCCAGCGCCATGGCGATCATCGCTCGCTGGCGCATGCCGCCGGAGAACTCGTGGGGAAAGTCGTCGACCCTGCTGGAAGCAGACGGGATCCCCACCCGATCCAGGAGCCGCACCGCCTGCCGCTTGGCTTCGGGGCGGGTGACGCCGTGATGGATACGGAGGCTCTCTCCGATCTGGCGTCCGACTCTATGGACCGGGTTCAGGGACGACATCGGCTCCTGGAACACCATCGCCACGTCCCGGCCCCGGAAGCGGTTGAACTCGCGTCCCGACATGCCGAGCAACTCGCGACCCTCGAACCGTATGGACCCCGACACGACCGCTGGTGGCGAAGGGAGCAGTCCCATGACAGACAGCATGGACACGCTCTTGCCGGACCCCGATTCCCCCACCAGCGCGAAGGTCTCGCTGGCCGCGACCGTCAGGCTGATACCGCTCACAGCGTGGACGGTCTCCGTGGGCAACTCGAACCGCACATGGAGGTCCTCGATCTCCAGAAGCGCCGTCCGATCGGCGACTGGTCGGCCGGACGGCTCCCGCGCCGCCGCACCAGGTGCCGCCGTCATTCTCGAACGCTCCCTTTCATCGGAAAGCACCATGGCAACGATCCCCTACCTTCCTACCGGAGACAACAGTACACCAGGGCCGGACCGGTACGTGGATGTCTCACCGGGATCGTCGTGACCATTGACAGGCCGACCGTTGCCCCAGTCAGTGACCTGACACAGCAGGCTTGAGGTGGCCCTTCATCGGGGCGGTCTGTCGGGGAAAACGAAGAGTCAGTGCTAGAAGTGGCGGACCCCCCATTAGGAAGGTGCTGAACAATGACGATTGCTCGGGCCTGCCACCCGCCGACCCTGGCATTATGCGAGCGGATGGCAGGCCGCTGGTGGATTGCTCAGCACCCTCCTATGTCCCGAGTCTTTAGTTCGGTTGTGTTTGGAAGACGTGCCGTCATGCGACGGGCTGGTTGTGTCACAGGCCTGTTGCATGCTTGTAGGTAACCGCAAAGCGCCAACGGTCCGCCTTCGGTACCGACCGGACCGTGACTTGGTTCATGTTGTCCACCCAGCCCCTCGTGGAGGGTACGGCGGGACGCGTTCGACGCCGAGGAGGTGGCGGTGGGGGAGGGCCCGCCGGAGGAGACCCCCTCGACGGTTTTCGCGGTCTCGGCTCCCCGGAACCGGTGCGTGCCAGGCGGAGGAGGCTATCTCCAGCGAATTCCCGATACAGGACACTAGGACAACTCCGGCGAACAGTCCGACAGAGTCGTGACCCGTTCAACCGGCTGAGCGTGTCACACCACCCCAGGACGATGCTTCCGGCCTGCCGGCCGTCGCCCGGCGCGTGCCTGCGGACTCGAACAAGCCGGATGGTCACGACTCCTTGGCTGTCGCGCGGGGACGGATTATCCACAGAAACCGTTGATAACTGCTTCCGCATCGTCTATGGTTTTCCTGACGAGAAGGTAATTACGGGACTGTAATAAGGGGTTCAACACCCTGGTTCCGTGTCGGCGCATTGTCTGCGTTCCCGGGATCCCGTGGAGCGGACCCGTAGGAGGAAGTATTCATGGATGAAGCGGTCACCGGATCCGAGCAGGAAGGCTACCGGGCGCCTCAAGTATGCCATCTGATCGGGATCACCTATCGCCAACTCGACTACTGGGCCCGAACCGACCTCCTCAAGCCGTCCCTCCGGGCAGCCAGCGGCTCGGGGACGCAGCGCCTGTACTCGTTCACCGATCTCGTCCAACTGAAGGTCATCAAACGCTTGCTCGATACCGGGATCAACCTGCCGAAGATACGAAAGGCCATCGAATGGCTCAGGTCCGATATGGCCATCGACCATCCTCTCAGGGACGCAACCCTGCTCTCCGACGGTAACGACATATGGACAAGTGACAACTCCGACCAAACCCACCACTACCTTATGGACATACTGAAGAAGGGCCAAGGCGTGTTCGCGATCGCGGTCGGCCAGGTTCAACGTGACCTTGAGGGTGAGAGCCTTAAGTTCTTCCCCACCCGCGTCCCTTCCAACGGGCAAAGTCCAGCTAACGAAGCGACGGCGCCCTGACCGATCAGGGCGCCACCGAGTACTCCGGGTACCCCACAACGACCGGTTTCGCCCACGAGAGCGAACTGCATCTAGCCAGATTGCTGAACTTCTACGAGATCAGATGGGAGTACGAACCGCGCTCATTCCCTGTCCAATGGGACGGCGACGGTCGCCCGGCCAAGCTGTTCACGCCGGATTTCTACCTTCCTGATGAGGACACTTACATCGAGATAACCACGATGAACCAGAAGTTGGTGACCAGAAAGAACCGAAAGGTCCGGCAACTCCGCTAGTTGTATCCCGGTATCAAGATCAAGATCCTCTACCAGCGCGACTATCTGCATCTGGTTGCCAAGTACGGACTCGAGGGCGAACCGGGACGTCCCGGCGGAATCCGACCCGCTGCCCGGGCGCACCGCGGGTGGTACGTTTGACGGATCGTGGGGGAGCCGAGCCGGAGGCGTCGGGTTCGGCTCGCAGGACCGTTGGGTCACCGGAACGTTGGGTTCCAGCCCCGCAGTCCGTCTCGGGGTGCTGAGCGGGCCGAAGGAAAGGCTCGGGCCTCGATGCCGCCTGACCGGCCGACGGATGTTGCGACAAGGGAGCCCGGCCGGCCCTCCGAGGATCTCCCTGGCTTACACTTGCGGAGCACGGCGGGTCAACCGATCGCGCTCGACTCACCGAGGAGCCCTGTCATGACCACCAATAGCACGCTGGACATACGCACCACCCGTACGGGCGTGACCGAACTGCGCCGCCGGTGGCGAGCCTCCCATCCCTGGGCTTCGGCCCTGATAGTTCACGGATTGGCGGAGCACTCCGGTCGATACGAACTGGCCGGGTCGTACCTGGCCTCGGCGGGAATCGACACGTATTCCTTCGACCTGCTGGGATTCGGCGGATCGGGCGGGCGCCGTGCAGACACGGAACGTTGGTCAACCTACCTCCTGCAAGTGGTCGACAACCTGGCTCCGCTATTCGCCGGGAACCTTCCGGTCCTGCTCGTCGGCCACTCGGTCGGGGGCCTCATCGTCATCGACTACACACTGTCGCGCCATCGCCTGCCGGATCTGGTGGTTCTCAACGCTCCTGCCCTCGACGCGGTCGTGCCGGACTGGAAGAGGATGGGCACCCCCATCCTCGCGAGGATGGCGCCCCGCCTGACCCTCGGCAATCCGATCTACCCGGAAGAGATATTCATCGATCCGGAAAGTGCCCGGGACTATCAGGCCGATCCCTTGATGGTCACCCGGACCTCCGTACGGCTCGGCGACCTGATCCTCCGTACCATGGATCGGGTGCGGCGTTCCCTCGACATGTACACGCCGCCGACCCTGGTTCTCCACGGAGAGGCCGACACTCTCGTTCCCATCGAGGTCAGTGCGGGCCTTGAACCTCTTCCCAACGTTGAACGGCGGGTATACCCGGGGATCAGGCATGGCTCGATCAACGAGCCGGAAGGGATCCGGATGCTGGAGGACGTCGCGGCATGGGCTAGGAGGATGCTGAGCGATCCACCAGCGGCATGCCAATCGCCGGCATGATTCTGGTGAATTGCTCAGTACCCTCCTAGTGTCCCGAGTCTCTAGTTCGGTTGTGTTTGGAAGACGTGCAGTCATGCGACGGGTTGGTTGTGTCACAGGCCTGTTGCATGCTTGTAGGTAACCGCAAAGCACCAACGGTCCGCTTCCGGTACCGACCGGACCGTGATTTGGTTCATATTGTCCACCCAGCCCCTCGTAGAGGGTACGGCGGGACGCGTTCGACGCCGAGGAGGTGGCGGTTGGGGGAGGGCCCGCCGGAGGAGACCGCCTCGACGGTTTTCGCGGTCTCGGCTCC
>JAPOQZ010000077.1 GCA_026710435.1 bacterium
ACCCCCGCCGCCACCTCCGAGGGTCACGGACGCGACCTTCTATCCCCTGTGCGGGCCGGTTCCGGACAGTATGAACCCTGCCACGGTCCGCTCGACGTCGGAAACGAACCGCCGGTGTATACGGCTATCTACCATTGTGCACCGCGCCTGTGACAGATACAACCCTCTGGTAACGGTGGCCGGTTCCGGTTCGGCTCGTCAAGCCGAGAACGCAAGCGAAACAGATATACAGGACACTAGCCGGCCTGTTCCGATGACGCCGCCGCTCGTCTGGCCACGCTTCAGAGGAATGGCCCCAACGAGCGATTCGAGCAATTCAGTGTCGGTGCAGCGAGGATCAGCAATCGCTCAGCGCACGGGTCCGAGGCTGCGGCTGGTGGTCGTACTGGTAGCGCTCTCCATCGCAGGCTGTGCGCCAGGCGCGTCCCGGAGACGACGGTTCCAGAAGCCACTAAAGGTAGCCGAGCGGTCGGTGGCACTCGCCTGCTAAGCGAACAGGGGGTAAACCTCCTCGAGGGTTCACATCCCTCCCTCTCCGCCAGAGGTTCTTTATTGTGCCTGGTAGACAGGCCTTTACGAAGTCGAGTTGTCACTTAAGCTGCTACATCTGTACCGAGGATCGTCCCGTAACCCGGGTTTTTGGATAAAGGGTCTCTATGCGGCGGGCGGTCCCGGTCTCGTCTTACCCATCCGGTCAACTCCTGTGCGCCGGCTGTACAACTCGGAGCCTGATCCGCACATTGCCCTTTGGAACCCAGGAGGATCAGAGGCCGATCGCGGCCTTTCGGTCGCGCCCTGGACGGAACGGTGACCGGTAATGCATCGGGCATGTCGATAACCGGCTCCGAATGTTATACGGCCGGATCATTCGTATTTCTACAGCGTCCGCCACCGTCCACCGCGTGAGATTGGAGATCACTGTGGCTATCGGGCATCGGTTCACCTCTGCCCGGTTGTTGTGAATTGTTACCAAAACCAGTTGACACCGCGGCAACGGCTCGTTAGACATGCTGGAAGCTGCACTCCGGTTTTGCAAGGTGGCCGGGCCGTAACGGGATACCGCGGCGCGGCTACCGGCAGGAGGCTGCAGGGCGGAGCTATGGATCCCGGAAGATCGGAGTGACCATGGGCAGAGACGTAGACAAGAGCCTAGCGAGCATTAGGGGGTTGGAGCAGGTTCCGGGCAACGGCATGTCCCGGCGACGCTTCCTGATGACTGCGGGTGGCAGCGTCGGCTACCTGCTGCTGGCGAGTTGCGGAGCGACCACCGAAACCACGACCACTACTGCCGCCCCTGCCACGACAGCGGCGGCGGACACGACCACCACGGCTGCGCCCGCAGTTGCCCTGAGCGAGGTCGTGTTCGGGCTCAGCGGAGATCCGGATACGCTCGATCCTCACACGACCATTGCCGGGAACGCCTGGATTGCCCTGTGCAACATCTTCGACGGCCTGACGATGCTCGACTACTCCAGTCAGGAAGCCCCCGTGCCTCTGATTGCCGGCCTGGCCGAGTCGTGGGACATCTCGTCCGACGGGACGACGTACACATTCAACCTCCGCCAGGGTGTCACCTTCCACGACGGGACACCTTGGAACAGCGAGGCCGCGGTGTTCAACTTCCGCCGGTGGTTCGACGAGGGTTTCGAGCACTACTTCGAGACGGCGAACGCGACCGTGGCAGGGTTCATCGGCGGTGTCGAGAGCTACGACGGCATGGGCGACTACGAGTTCACGGTTAAGTTGGCGGAGCCGAACGCCGGTTGGTTCGACTACCTGGGCCGTGCGCCGACCTTCTACATGGTCAGCCCCAGCGCGGTCATGGAGTCGGGGAACGAGGCGTTCTCCAACGTCGGTATCGGTACGGGACCGTTCGCGGTCGAGTCATACGAGCGGGGCAGCGAACTCGTCCTGGCGCGCAACGCCGACTACTGGGGCGGCGCTCCCGACATCGAGCGGCTCATCTTCGTTCCGGTGGCCGACGAGCCGACCAAGGTTTCGGGTCTGGTGACGGGCAGCTTCCATATCGCCCAGGAACTGACCCCTGACAGCATCCCGCAGATCGATGCCTCCCCGGATCTCCGCATCGAGTTCGCCGGCAAGCCCGTGACCTTCGGCTTCGCAGGGCACATCGGCCACGAACCGTGGAGCGACCCGAGAGTCAGGGAGGCCTTCAGTCTCGCCATCAACCGGGAGGCCATCACGGATGGGCTTCTGCGAGGTGCCGGGGTCCCGGCCAGCCAGTTCTACGGTCTCGGCAACTCGGCGTACGACCCGGACCTCACCCCCTTCCCCTACGACCCGGATCGGGCCGCCGCGCTTCTGTCCGAGGCGGGGGGGTCCGACCTCGTCGTGAATATCAAGACGTCCACCTCGGCGATGGGCGTACCCACTCCGGGCCGCATCCTCGAGCAGGTCCAAGCCGATCTGGGGGCGGTGGGGGTCCAGATGCAGATCCAGATCCTGGAGTGGACCGCGTATCTCGGTGAGTGGTTCGACGGTGTCCCCGAGCCCGTAGCCGGAGAGCCGGTGCCGCTGCTGTCGATGGCCATGGGATGGGACACCAACATGCTCCTGGGCGCCTACATAGGCACGGGGAGCTTCCCGACCGAAGGCGGCGTCAACTACGCGTGGTACTCGAACGAGGAGGTCGACAACCACCTCGCCGCTACCGGTGCGGCCGCCAGCGGGGAAGAACTGATCGGCCACTTGAGGGCCGCGCAGCGGAGGATGCTGGAGGACAGGCCCTACATCTACATCTTCCACGGGCTGTCTCCCTATGGCATAAGCAACGACCTCGAGTGGGCGCCGGCCGCCGCCTGGGCTCAGAACCTCAAGTTGGCGCGCGGGGCGTGAACCGTAGGTTCCGTAAGGTCCGGTCGTCGGCTGCAAGCGGACTGCCGCGCGGCTGACGACCGAGACCGGTCCCCGGTAGTCTGGTGCCTCCAGTTGTAACCGGGCGGCCGTTGGTCTCGCTCGTGCGGACCGATGAGTCTGGCGGGTTGCGCGTGCGGTGGCCGGCGGGATCGAGGGGAGCGTAGGATCGGATGCGGTTCCTGACCCTTCGCATTGCGGTGATAGTTCCGGTCCTGGTCGGTGCGTCGATGTTCTCGTTCGGGCTCGTCCACATGGCCCCCGGAGATCCGGTGAACGTACTGCTCGGTCCCTATGCCGGCGAGGAAGACCGGGCCGCCATGCGATCCGCTCTGGCATTGGACCAGCCGCTGCCGGTGCAGTACGGCCACTGGCTGGGGCGAACCGTCACCGGGGGTCTCGGGACGTCGATCCAGTTGCGGACTCCCGTGAGAGACGTGCTGTTCGAGCGGTTCGCCAATACGCTCCGTCTCGGTGTTCCGAGCTTTCTGTTGGCTCTGGTAATCGGGCTGCTGGCGGGGGCTCTGGCAGCTCTGCGAACCGACGGGATTCTCGACCGGACCCTCCAGTTGCTGGTGGTGTTCTCGGGCACGATGCCGATCTTCTGGCTCGGACTGATCCTCGTATGGGTCTTCTCGCTGGAACTCGGCTGGTTTCCGGCCGCCGGGATGGGCCCGATCGGCCGGGATCCGACGCTGCTTGAAACAGCCCGCTACCTGGTCCTTCCAGTGCTGACAACCGCCGCGATCCCGGCCGCGATCATCGCCCGTAGCTCTAGGAGCGCCGTCCGTGAAGTGCTCGACGAGGACTTCGTCTGGGCTGCCAAGGGGCGCGGAGTACGGGCCCCCGCCCTCCTGTCGCGACACATCATCAAGCCGGTCCTTCCCATGGTCATTCACCAGGTAGGCCTGCAGTTCGCCTACATGATCGGAGGCACGATCGTGTTCGCCGAGGTGGTGTTCAACTGGCCAGGGATCGGGTTGCAGACCATCCACGCGGTCTCGTCCCGGGACTTCCCGATGATCCAGGGTGTCGTCCTTCTGGCCGCGGTGGCCACGGTGATCATCAACCTGGGAGTGGATGCGATCCACCGGTCTGTCGATCCGCGTGCGGGTCTCGGACGAGAGTCCGCGGTGGAGGCATGGAGATAGCAACCCTCCTTCGGGCCGGCCTGCGGCCGGCCGACGTGGTCGGGATCACCCTTGTCCTGGTGGCCTTGGCGTTCGCGCTCGCTGCCCCCGCGCTGGCTCCCTACGACCCGAATCAGGGCGATCTCGTGATCGCCTTCCAGCCGCCGGGAACGCCCGATCACATTCTCGGAACGGACGAACTGGGGAGGGACCTGTGGAGCCGGCTGATCTGGGGAGCCCGTCCGGCGCTGATCCAGGGCGTCCTTCCCGTTCTGGTTGCGACGCTGGTGGGCTACATCCTGGGGATCATCAGCGGGTTCGGTGGGGCGGTCGGGGACACGATCACCATGCGCGTGGTCGACATCTTCATCGCCATCCCGCCCGTCCTGATGGGCATCGCGGTGGCGGCGGCGCTGGGACCGGGTCTCCGCAACCTTGTGATCGCCATGACCGCGGTCCTGATCGCCCCGATAGCTCGGGTCTCGAGGGGAACCGTGCAGTCGCTCAAGGAGCGCGACTACGTGAGAGCGGCAAGATCGCTCGGCGCCCCCCGCTGGTTCATTCTGCTGCGCCACATCGTGCCGAATGCTCTCGGGCCCACCCTTGCCTACGCCTTCCCACTGGTCGGGATAATGGTGGTGTTCGGCGCGGGTCTGAGCTTCGTGGGCCTCGGAGTCCAGCCACCCACTGCCGACTGGGGCCGGATGGTGAACGAGGGCCGGGTCATCCTCGCTACGGCTCCCCACGTCTCGACCCTGCCCGGCCTGGCGATCTTCATCGTGGGTCTGGGCTTCATCCTGGTCGGTGACTGGGTACAGCGCCTGCTGGCTAGGAGGGGATAGATGGCGCCCGTGCTGGAGGTTGCCGGTCTCAGCGTCCATCTGAGAACCAGGCGAGGCCCGGTGCATGCGGTGGACGACGTCAGCTTCTCTGTGGGAGAGCGCGAGGCCCTGGCCATAGTCGGAGAGTCAGGCAGCGGGAAGTCAGTGACATCCCGGTCCATCGTCGGCCTGTTCCCCCAGCGTGTGGTTCACCGCCGATCCGGGCAGGTGCGTTTTCTGGGGGAGGACATGCTGACGGCTTCGGAGAACCGTCTCTCATCCATCAGGGGCCGCCACATCGGGATGGTCTTCCAGGATCCGATGAGTTCACTCAACCCGGTCGTGAGGGTAGGGAGCCAGGTAGCCGAGCCTCTCCGCCGACATCTGGGGATGTCCAGAGCCGAGGCTTACGCCAGAGCTGTGGAACTGCTGGAGGAAGTGCGCATTCCCGACGCCTCTCAGAGGGTGAACTCCTACCCGCACGAGTTCTCCGGCGGGATGCGGCAGCGGGCGCTGATCGCCGCCGCGACGGCATGCCGTCCGAAGCTGTTGATCGCCGACGAACCGACCACCGCCCTCGATGTCACGGTCGAGGCGGAGATCCTCTCCCTGCTGAAGAACCTTCAGTCGGAGCACGGTATGGCGCTGATCCTGGTTAGCCACGACCTCAACGTGGTCTCGAACGTCGCGGACACCGTTGCGGTGATGTATGCCGGACAGATTGTCGAGTTCGCGCCCGCCGACGAACTCTTCGCCAGGCCCGAGCATCCCTACACGGCGGGCTTGCTGGGCTCGATCCCGTCGATCGAGAAGAGGCACTCGCTCGTCCGCCGCGAGCGGCTCACCACCATTCCGGGAGCGCCTCCGAACGCTGCGTCCCTTCCTTCCACCTGCCGGTTCGCCGAACGCTGCCTGTACGCCACGTCCGAGAGCGTGTGCCGGTCCACCATGCCGGCTCTGAGGGAGATCAGGCCCGGTCATTGGGTTCGGAGCGCTCACCCGGCCAGCGAACGGGCATCCATATCCGGCGGTCCTCCGGTGGGGCAGAACCCATGAACCGGAGACCTTCGCCTGCCGCTATGACATGCAGGAACCCCGGCATGGCGCCGACATGACCGACATCCTGGTCGTGGAGGGCCTCTCGAAGGTCTTCCCTGCATCACGTGCCATCCAACGGGGAGCGAACGGCAAGCGCGATGTCAAGGCTGTCGACAACGTGAGTTTCTCGCTCGCCGGCGGGGAGACCCTGGGGCTGGTGGGCGAGTCGGGATCAGGAAAGTCCACCACCGCCTACTGTGTCCTGCAGCTGGTGCCCCCGACCGAGGGCTCGATCACGTTCATGGGGGTAGACTTGGTGAACTGTGGGCGATCGGACCTGAAGCGGGCCCGAAGAGACATGCAGATCGTCTTCCAGGATCCCTACTCGTCGCTGGATCCCCGCATGAGCATCGCGTCCATCATCGCCGAACCACTCGTCGTGCACCGGGTGGGAGACCGGCACTCCCGGCGGGAACGGGTTCGCGAACTGCTGGACCTCGTGGGCATGCAGTCCGAGGTGGCCCACAGGTCGCCGAGCGAGTTCTCCGGCGGGCAAAGGCAACGGGTGGCGATCGCCCGGGCCCTCGCTCTGAATCCCAAACTGGTCATCTGCGACGAACCGACCTCCTCGGTAGACGTGTCGGTGCAGGCACAGATCATCAACCTGCTCAAGGACCTGCAGGACGAGTTGGGCCTGTCCTACCTGTTCATCTCCCACGACCTGTCGATCGTCTACACGATGAGCGACCGGATCGCGGTGATGCAGCGCGGGGAGATCGTCGAGATCGGGGAGGCCGAGCAGGTCTTCCGCCGACCCGTGAACCAATACACCCGGACGCTTCTCTCAAGCGTGCCGAGGCGACGCCACGTCCGCACCGATCGAGCGGCGAGACCGGGCACGTAACCTTTGCGTAACCCTGCCCCGGCGGACATAGGAGTTGAATGTGTCACAGGCGGGTCGCATACTGGTAGTTATCGCAAGCACCAGCGGTCCGGTCCCCGACGTCGGTCGGACCGTGCGAGGGATCATCTGTCGATGGCAGTTCCGAGGAGCGACGACGGAGCGCGCATTGAACCTAGGCGTGGAGGCGGTGGGGGAGGGCCCGATGGAGGGGGAGAGCCCGATAGACGGGTCGTTTTTCGCGTTCTGGAGGGGATCGGTGGGGTACCGGGCCTGTGGCTCCCGGCCGGTTCAGGCCTGTGTACCTGTGCGAATTGGAGACCCGGAGCGCTCGGCCGGCTTCACTCGTAGATGTCCGGTCGCCGCTCCGTGAACGGCTTGAGCGATGCACGGGCTCGCCACACCGACGTGCGGTCGAGCGTGTATGTCAGGGTGGTCTCCACCCCGTCCGGCGCCTCGCAAACCACCGATCCGACCGGGCTGATCACCCGGCTGTGTCCGAGAAGCGGCGGCCGGCCCTCCTCCGAAACAACTGTCGCATGCACGAACCACACGCAGTTCTCGAACGCCCTCGTGGCGGGGATCGCGTCCCAGAACCAGCCGAAACCTCCGACGGCGGCCGAAACGTTGATGATGACCTCGGCGCCGCGAATGGCGTTAGACCTCGCCACCTCGGGAAAGACGATGTCGTGGCATATCTCGACCCCTATCTTGAATCCGTCCACGTCGAACACCGGACCGAGTTGATCACCCACGGCCCAATCCATCCGCTCGGCGACGACCGGTTCTCCCTCGTACCTGAACTCGGACAGGTGCGTCTTATCGACCACTATGGGTTCTTCGCCGGGGCGGAGGACGACCGCCGAGTTGTACAGGGACCCCGGGTACGAACCCCGCGAGGTGGTGGCTCCGAAGACCAGTGACACGCCGGTCCCGTCGACCGCGGCTGACAACCCTTCCAACTGGTCCTGTTCACCGTCGAGCCGGAGGGCGATCTCGGGGAGCAGCGCACCGGACTGGTAACCGTTCAGGTACCCCTCGCCGAAGATGACGAGCCTGGTTCCTTCCTCTGCAGCCTTGAACAGGGCGTCGCCCATCCGACCGAAGTTGCGACGAACGGATCCGGTTGGGTCCCGGTCATCGATGTCGCTGTCCGCCTGGCAGACCGATATCTGAAGGTGCCCCACGGCGTTACCCCAGTGCTGAGTCCCAAATGGAGGCTAGCACTCCGCCTCCAGGCGCACTTTGGTAAGTTTCGGCACGCTCCGCCCGAAACAGCAAGGTACGCGCCGACCTAGTGTCCTGTATCGGGAATTCGCTGGAGACAGCCTCCTCCGCCTGGCACGCACCGGTTCCGGGGAGCCGAGACCGCGAAAACCGTCGAGGCGGTCTCCTCCGGCGGGCCCTCCCCCAACCGCCACCTCCTCGGCGTCGAACGCGTCCCGCCGTACCCTC
>JAPOQZ010000142.1 GCA_026710435.1 bacterium
CCACCCCGACGCCGACGGCTGCTACCCCCACAAGCACGATGCGGCCACCAGCCACCCCAACCCGACCCCCACACCCTCGAACTACTCCGCTACCTCCACCACACCACCAACCGCGCACCACCCTGAACGGCAAGGCTGCTGGTGCATCCACACCTTCCATACTCGGGAGTGGACGATCGGCATCCACGTGGATTCATGACAGGAATGGCTGCCGACTTGAGTACGGAGTACGTGCTAGCCATCCTGTTCTCCTTGTTTCCTTACCAACAGGTCTCCGCATGCTCGCCAAACTCACCTGTAAGAACCAGCTGACGCTGCCCAAGGTTGTGATCTCAGCTTTCCGGATGTCGAGTACTTCGATGTTCGGAAGGAACACAGCCACATCGTGCTGACCCCGGTGCGCCTCACCCACGCCGACGCGGTGCGGAGCCGCCTGGCTGAATTGGGACTGTGGGAGACAGACGTAGCCGAGGCGCTGTCCTGGGCTCGTAAACGCTGAATGACCCCGCCGCGGCTGGTACTCGATACGAATGTCCTGGTGTCGGCCCTTATCCCCGCGGACGGACACCTGTCTTAGATGCGAGGGTCCTGGCGCTCCGGCAAGTTCGTTCCGCTGGCCAGCCGCCAGACAACAACCGAATTGCTCCGAGTTCTGACCTACCCGTAGTCCCGGAGTGTCGAGATCCGTTCAACCGGCCCTTCCAAGAACAAACGCTGTACGCCGGCGCGGACGCTCTCGTGACGGGTGACAACGATCTGCTGTCGCTGGCACCACAATTCCCCGTTCCCATCATCACGGCAACCCAGATGAGAAGACGCTGGTAACCGCGACTCTCCAGATGTTCCGGCTACCCGGACCCGGCCCGGCCTGATGCCCGACCGGCTCGCGGAAAATCAGACTCCTGGTTCAGGCTCTCAGGTCGAGGATGCCGCGAATATGTTCGCCACCGAGCGATCGAGTGCAGCGTCGAACTCGTCGTCTGTCTGGTCGACGGATAGCCCCTCGACGAGCCCCCTGCTGAAACTGGCCACCATGCCGCGCTGGCGAAACAACCCTTCGCAAGCCTCCTCGTGCGTGTAGCCCCCGGAGAGCGCCGCCACCCGCACCACGTTCGGATGCTCTACCAGATCAAGGTACAGGTCGTCGACGCTGGGGATGGTTAGCTTGAAGAGAACTCCCGAATCCCCGAGCCGGTCCAGACGGTCGAGGATCGCCTGCTTGAGCATCGCCTCCGCCTCGGACTTCTGCGGGCTGTTGATATCCACCTCGGGCTCGAGGATCGGAACGAGGCCAGCCTCGAGGATCCGCTCCCCCAACTGGAACTGCTGCTCCACATTGGCCTCAATGCCGTCCCGGTCGGCGAGCTTGATCACCGAACGCATCTTGGTACCGAACACCCCACTCTCCCGGCCCCGGCCCAGCAGGTCTTCAAGATCCGGGATGGGTCTCATCACCTGGACACCGTCCTGCTCCGGTTCCAGACCCTTGTCCACCTTGAGGAACGGTACGACACCCTTCACTTCCCACAGGTAGGACGCGGAACCCCGGCCCTCGATCTCGCGAACCAGGGTGTTCTCGAAAAGGATCGCGCCGAAAAGGCGGTCGCCCCCGAAGCTGGGACTGGTGATGATCCGGGTCCGCATGGCGTGGATCAGGTCGAACATCTCGTCGCTGTTCGAGTAGGTGTCGTCGGGCACCCCATACCCACGGAGGGCCTTGGGAGAGCTACCACCGCTCTGGTCCAGGGCAGCTATGAAACCTTGACCTTCCTTCACCTTGTTGAATTGCGTTTCGTTCATCTCACCGTTCCAGGGATTCCGATCGATTGCTTTCTGCACGCCGGAATGGTCGTTCACCCGACCGGCGTCAGCCGCTACGTTAATGGTATGAGCACGGCCTTCCCTCCTCCAAGGCAGGGTTCGAAGATATCCCGGGCAACCAGGGCAGTGGGAAAAAGGATCGACGAGGCGTTCTCGGTTCATGGGTGGGCCTTCCGCCGGCTGGCTATCTCCCATGCCACCAACGTCGCCGGAGATACGCTTGTAGCGTTGGCACTCGCCGACACCCTTTTCTTCTCCGTACCCACCGCCGAGGCGCGGGGCAACGTGGTGGCCTTCCTCCTGCTCACCCTCGCCCCGTTCGCGCTGATCGGTCCGCTCCTGGGGTCCATGTTCCACCGGGTGCCGCGCAGCCACCGCGCCGGGCTGTCGTTCGGTTCGATCGGGCGGGTAGTCCTCGTCGTCGCCATGATCCGCTCCACCGGGGACTTCGTGCTGCTGTCGCTGGTCTTCGGGATGCTGGTGCTGTCCCGCATCTACGGCATCAGCCGCAGTTCGATCCTCCCCGCGGCACTCCCGGAGGCTGCCGCTCTGGTATCGGCCAACGCCCGGCTGGCCCGCATCGGGATCTTCGCCGGCGGGCTCGTGATCCCGGTGGGCGCCGGGCTGATCGCCCTGCTCGGTAACGACTACGCCCTGATCCTGGCCGCCCTCGTCTTCGGCTGGTCGGGAGCTGCCGCTCTGGGCCTGCGGCTCGACGTGCGCTCCCCGATCCCACCCGACGGCGATGTACAAGAGTTCCCCGCCCGCTCCCCTGCCTCCCGCCGGGCCATCCGCCACGCCCGGATCGCCACCGCCATCGTCCGCCTCCTCAACGGCTACCTGCTCCTGCTGGTGGCCTTCGTGTTCCGGGACTCGGAGCAGGGCATGGTGAGCTTCGGAGCCCTGCTGCTGGCAGCCGGGATGGGATTCGGACTGGCTTCCTACCTGGCCCAGTTCCTGGCCAGGCGTCTCCGCGAGGAGCCAATGGTCGTGGCCGCGCTGGCTTTGGAAGCGGCGGCGGCTTTCGTAAGCGCCCACGTGTTCGGGGTCTGGGCAGCGGCAGCCCTGGCTCTCTTCGCCGGCCTGGCCTGGGGTACTGCGAAGTTCGGATACGACGGCCTCCTACACGCCAGCGTGGCGCCCGACGAGCGGGGCAGGACCTTCACACATTCCGAGACGCTGTTCCAGCTGGCGTGGGTACTGGGCGCGGTCGTCCCGGTCCTGCTGCCCATCCCGGTAACTCTCGGGCTGGTGCTGGCCGGATGCACGGCTCTCGCCGCCCAGGTGGTCCTGGTAAGTGCCCTCTTGGTGTCCATGGCCGACCCCCCGGATGTCCCTCCGTCCGGTAACGGTTCCCCAGCACTGAGGCCCGACGCGCCGGCCGGTCGCGCCGCGATGGGGTCAGGCGACGATCCGTATCAGGCGCGACCCTCAAAAATCCGGTAGATGCTCTCGATGGTGTCCGCCTCACCCGGTTCCTTGTCGGCGCGGTAGCGCTTGACCCGGGCGAAGCGTAAGGCCACCCCTCCCCGGTAAACGGGGCTAGGGAGAACCCCGTCGAAGGCGACCTCGACCACCGTTTCCGGCCGGACGAAGACGATGTGGCGGTCCCGGCCCGTCTGGAGTTGGAGGAAGCGCTCGGTCTGCCAGGCGAGCATCTCGTCGGTAAGACCCTTGAACGTCTTGCCGACCATCACGAACCCTCCGTGCACCGCGTCGCGCGCCCCCAGGTGCAGGTTGGAGAGCCACCCGGTGCGGCGCCCGTGGCCCCATTCAGCGGCAAGCACCACGAGTCGAGGTGGTGGGCGGGCTTGACCTTGAGCCACGCCGACCCACGGCGACCGGCCTCGTAGGTGGAGTCGACTGCCTTCACCATTACCCCCTCGTGCCGATTGCGACGGGCCTCGGCGAAGATCTCCTCCGCTTCCGCGACCCGGTCGGTGACAACCCTGGGAACGAGATGCTCGCCGGGTACGGTCGTCCGTAGGAGGGCGATCCGTTCGGAGAGTGGAAGATCGATCAGGTCTCGCCCGTCGAGGTGCAGGATGTCGAAGAAGAACGGCACCAACGGCGCTCCATCGGTCGCCTCGCGCGAACCGAAGCGGCTCATGGTCTGTTCGAAACGCCGGGGTCGACCCTCCTCGTCGTGGGTGAGTGCCTCTCCGTCCAGCACGATCGTCGATACCGCCATGCCCAGAACCACCTCCCGCACCACAGGCATCCTTGAAGAGACCTCGTTGAGCCTCCGCGTGAACACAGCGACCCGGTCGCCGGACCGGTGGACCTGGATCCGGCCACCGTCCAGCTTCCACTCGACCGAGGCCGTGCCCAGCGCGGCGAGGGCCTCCGTGATAGAGCCGGAGGTCGTGGCCAGCATGGGACGCACCGGTCGCAAGGGCTGGACGCTCATCGCCAGCAGGGCTTCCTCCCCTTCCGTGAGGGCCGCGAGGGCGACCCGCCCCACCTCACCGCCCAGCATGGAGGCTCTCCGGACCAAGCCGGCCGGGAGACCCGCCGCAGCCGCCACTGCGTCCATCATCAGACCCTCGAGCGCACCTTGCCTCAGTTCACCGATGAGAAGCCTGCGGAGGAACTCCTGCTCGTCGGATGTGGCCCGGCCCAGCAGTTCTTCCAGCAGCTTTCGGCGGCGGGCTACGGATCCTCTACCGGTGATCGTCGGAATGCGTCCGATGGCTTGATCCACGTCCGCCACGTCGAGGTCGGGCTGCGCGGCGGGCGGGGTCTTGACCGCCCAGAGTGAGGCACCGCCGACCCCCACCCGGCCCTGGCGAGGCTCCCCTGAAAGGAACCCGACCACGATCTCGATCTCTCCCGGCTCGGCATCAGAAAGCAGTTCTGCCAACCCGGCCACCTTGGCGCGACGCGACCGGGTCGCCGAGATCCGCTTCGAAGTGGCGACCACCTCGCACAGCTTCATCGGGACCGTCCCATCACATCGACACCTGCAGAACGCAGCAGGCGGACCGCCGAGGGCAAGTGCAGACCGACCACGTTGGTGGGGCTGCCTCTTACCGAGTCAACGAACATGGCGCCCACCCCTTGCAGTGCATACGCTCCCGCCTTGTCGAGCGGCTCTCCGGTGTCCACGTACGCAACGATCTCGGCCTCGTTGATCGGCACCAGCTTCACCTCGGAGCCTTCAACCTCCACACGCACTTCAGGTTCACCTTCACCTTGCCATGCAACTGCTACCCCGGTGTACACGCTATGGGTGTCTCCTTGCAGTCGGGCCAGGATCCGGCGAGCGTCTTCCGGATCCCTCGGCTTCCCGATTATCGTGCCCTCGTGTACGACGGTTGTGTCAGCACCCAGTACAACCCTGCCCGGCCCTGCAGCGGTCAGTGCCTTCTGACGAGCGAGCCGCTCGACGTAGGAGCGTGGGGTCTCGTTGTGCAACGGACGCTCGTCGATCGTGGGGACGTGGACGTCGAACTCCAGACCCACGGAAAGGAGGAGGTCCCGGCGTCTGGGCGAACCCGATGCAAGTACGAGACGCATCCTCTACCGGGCCACTATCCGGTGGGCACCTGTTCGACCGGAACAAACCGGCTCTCGAAGGACTCGAGCAACCGGCTATAGCTCTCGATCGGGAGAGCGTGTGCACTCTCGAGATGGAGGCCATCGAGAGTCTCGGACATGCAGGTGACGCCGAACCGGCCAAGAATCCACTTGATAGTGGTTCCCTGGACCAAGAACTCAAGTGTGACCGGCGGGACCACCTCGAACCTCGACACCAGCATGGCCACGATGGCGGCGATAGCCAGCAGAGCGACGAGGGTGATCTCCGCTTTGACGACGGTCAGGTCGGCTACCTCCGATTGCGCAATCACCATGCCACCCACCTCCATGAATCTAACAATACGGAAGGCGGTCTCCGGCTGGTTCGCCGTCAACCTCTGCGAACCCGGAAGCACCAGGTCTCGACCAGCACATCGGACTCGAGCTTCTCCATCGCTACGAAAGCGTCGCTACGATCCTCGAACTCCCACACGCCTGCCGACTCGAGTTCATCGATGATCCCGGCGAAGCCGTGCGAGTCGACGATGTCGCGCCGGATGCCGACCACTACGCGGCCTCCGGCGCGGGTGACCCTGGCGAGTTCGACCAGTCCCGAGGCGGGCGCATGGCCCTTCGTAAAGGTGCCGGCGGAGATGACCGCATCGAACGCGCCAGACTCGAAGGCCAACGGCTCACCCAGCGTCATCTCGTGCAGCGACCGGTAGAGGCCCTTGCGGGCCGCCTCCTCGAGCATGGCGGGAGAGTTGTCCAGACCGACCAGATCCGTGAACCCGCGCTCGGCCAGGCACTCCCCGACCAGCCCGGTCCCGACTCCGGCGTCGAGAACGGTGGCGGGCGGCGATACCCACCGGAGGAAGTGCTCCGCGATGGTGGACGGCAGCCGGTATCCGTACGTGTCCAGCAGATCCTGCTCGTAGCGGCCGGCCCACTCGTCGTAGCGGTCGCGGCTCTCCGCGGCGGACTGCGCCGCGTAGACCCACCGCACCCGCTGCTCGGCCGAACGTTCCTTACGATTCATCCCGCCCAAGATACACAAGAAAGGGAGGCTCCATGGCAGGGCAGACCTTCTCGTGGGGAGTACCTCTCGTCCATAAATGAAAACCCGTCAAGCCATCCGGAATACCCCTATCAATAATCCGGCCGAAAAGGAGGGAAAAACAGGATGCCTGACTCGCCCGATACACAGCAAAGGTCTTCATCTATGTCTGCCCACTACCAATAGAGAACCGGTTGACAGGTATGGGGGTCAGACTTACAGTTGATCAATTACCCCCCAACGATCGGAGGCATGGTATGGCCAGGATACATCTGTCGAGTCATAGAAAGACAGGAACGTCCGCCTTGGGCCTCCGCGCGCTACTCCGACCGATCGGAATCGTAGCCATTCTTCTCGCTCTGGTCACGGGAGCTTGCGCGGAAGAGGCTGCCGATGACGAAGGACCGATCATTATCGGAATGGCCATCGGTCTAACCGACTTCATGGCGGCATACGACCTGCCGGCTCTGAACGGCGCCCAGATCGCCGTGGACGAGATCAACGAGGCCGGTGGCGTCATGGGAAGGAGTCTGGAGATCGTCACCGCAGACACCAAGTCCGATATCGAGCAGGGCACGGTTGCCGGCCAGGAGGTCATCGACCAGGGTGCCCATGTGATGATCGTCTCCCCCGACTACAACATGGGTGGAGGGGCCGCCCGGGCTGCCCAGGATGCAGGGCTGGTCGTGTTCTCATCCTCGGCGGGGTCACCGCTGTTCGGGATCGAAGGCATCGGGCCGCTCGCTTTCACGATGGGCATCGCCGCGACGACGGATGGCGCGGTCGCGGCGGAGTGGGCCTTCGAGGATCAGGGGTTCAGGACAGCGTATCTCCTGCTCGACGACATCGCCGACTACAACAAGGACTACTGCCGGGCCTTCGAGACTCGCTGGGTGGAACAAGGCGGGACGATTGCCGGCCAGGACCAGTTCAACAACAACGATGCGTCGATCGCGAGCCAGGTCACCAGGATCAACGCCCTAGCTGAGCCGCCGGAGAGCCGCGCTTCGAGGTGGGCGGCCTTGGCGGCTGAAATGATCTGGTCGAGGGTTCCCAGGCGCTTGTGAAAGTCCATGAAGTTGTCGACCCAACGCAGGAACCGGAACTGCCCGTTAGCGACCGCGGGGTGTGACGCGTCCCGGGACAGCACCACGCGATCCCCGCTCGCCTCAGTGAGGTAATCACAGGCCTCCGGCACATGCAGGCCTGCATCCACCAGCAGCCCATCAGCCGATCCGTCGATCACCCGGGCCGCTCCCTCGTCGTTGTCGGGAACCGGTACGTAACGAGCGTTCGGGAAGCGCTGCCTGATGATATCTTCCTGTAGAGCACCCGCCACTCCGGCCAGCCGGCGCCGGCCCCGCAGCCACTCCAGTCCCCTTGCGGCCGACTCCTTGCGTACGAGTACCACACCCTCGTACTCGAGAAGTGCACCGTCACTGAACATCACTGAGAGGGCCCTGCGTGGCAGGTTGGTGTGCTTCATCAGCAGGTCGACCCGGCCTTCGACAAGGGCATCGAGTTGGTCCTCCCACTCCAAGACGACGAACTCGACCCGTACCCCCAACTCCTGGGCCATCAGTTGCCCGACGCGACCGACGACGCCATCCGGTTTGCCCGTATGCGGGTTGATGAACTGCTCGAAGGTTAGGTCCCAGCGGGCGGCAACTCGCAGCTCTCCGCGCTGGATGATCTTGTCGAGCACGCAGGAGTCAGGCATGATCAGCAGTCCTCTCTCTCGGGTCACGATCCATTCCGATGATGCAGACCGGCTCGCCGCCGTTCCTGGTCGGGGTGGAGAAGATCATGAGAACCCATCCCGCCAATGGGCTCCTCACCACCGTCCGCGGCGATCCAAAGCGGTCGAGGAAGGTTCCGAGCGGGGTCCCGTACTCAACCCGTTGGCCAGGCTCGACATCCCGCACGAAGTAACCGGCGGAGCCCGCCGTGACGGTGTACATACCGAAAACGTCGGTCTGCCGATCATTGACCACCGGCCTACCGGGATACATCCCCATATGCCGTAGAACGTTGAAGAAACCTCGAAGCTCCATATCCACCAGGTCCGGATCCAGGTGACCGGCCCCTCCCACCTCGAGCTGGACGGCCGGGATCCCGTTGAGGGCCGCGTGTCCGATGTTGTTGCGAGCTACCTTAAGGCCGGTCCACACATTGCCGCCGCCGTCACTCATGCCGGAGAGTTCGTCGATTCCCTTACCCATGATGTTGCGGAACTCGATTTCGAAGAGAGCGGCAAGGCGGCGGCTACTCTCGTCCGTCTCCGGGTTGCCCAGTTCCGGCACGACTACGTGGAGCGGTATCTCTTCGAAATGATCCCCGCTGTGGAGATCCATGTAGGTGGAACTGCGCTCGATTATCTCAGTCCCGATTTTCGCCGCTACCTGGGATCCGATCGAGCCGAAAGGATCGCCGGGGAACGACTGGTTTATGTTCACACCGTCGATGGGAAGGTAGAACGACATTCGCAACTCGAGTGCTCTCGGATTGGCGCACACCACGCCGATGAGATCCCCGCTTAGCTCGTCGATGTCGAGTGTGGAGGCGAGCCTGGGAACCGCTATCTGCCCAGTGAACTCGCCTGCGTGAACTCCTGCCGTCATCGCCAGCGTGGGTCCCGGTCTCTGACCCCTGACAACCCACACCGGGACCGTGAGCGGCCCGGCTACCGTCTCCGCGACCACGAGGTCACATGTGTACCTCTGAGGGCGGGAAGCGGGGACTTCATCCAGCGATTGCAGGATTCCGAGATTGATCATTAGGCCCTCCCCTCCAATCAACATCCGTTTCCGTTCATTGCCCACCCAGATAGGCGACGATGACATCGGCATTGGCCCGAACCTCATCGGGGCTACCGACCGTCAAGGTCCTGCCATGGTCGAGTACCTGCACGGTGTCGCATACCTGCATGACAACTTGCATGTCGTGCTCGATAAGCACGATACCGATATTCCAGCGGCGCCGCGCTTCGTCGATGAGGCCTGCTAGCTCGGAGCTCTCCACGTCATTCAGGCCCGCGGCGGGCTCGTCAAGGAGCAGGTAGGCAGGTTGGGCGGCCAGAGCCCTCAGGAAGCCGATCCTTCGCTCGTCACCCAGCGGAAGGGTCGACGCCCGCCGGTCGGCCTTGCCGGAGAGTCCGAGTGACTCGAGCAACTCCTGGGCCACACCGCGAGCCTGACGCTGGTTCATCCGGTTGCGAGCCAGGGCCCCGAGTTGGATGTTCTCCGAAGCAGTCAACTCGCCGAACACCCGCATACCCTGGAACGTACGGACGAGTCCCGCGCGAGCAATGTGGTGCGGGGAACGACCCGTTAGGTCCTGGCCTTCCAGCGTGACCGTGCCGGCCTCAGACTCCTGGAAGCCGCTCAAGACATTCACCAGGGTCGTCTTGCCTGCTCCGTTCGGTCCTATCAGTCCCAGGATATGACCGCGGTCGACGTGCAGGTCCACGCTGTCGAGCGCTTGGAGACCTTCGAATCTGACCGAAACCCCGCGAGCAACCAGGCCTGAAGCGTGCGTACCTCCCTTACGGTGCGATCCCGCTGTCATGAGCCATCCCCTGCTCCGGGAAGGCCTCCCAGGTAGGCGTCAGCCAGATCCCTATCGGCACGTAACCGGTCACTGGGCCCGTGCCCGACGATGCTTCCGGTCCTGAGCACGTACCCTCTATCGGCGAGCTCCAGGGCCAGTTCGGCGTTCTGCTCGACGATCAGCATCGTGACGCCTTCCGCTTTGAGATCGCGAAGGATGCCGAAGACCGTCGCCGTCAGGACAGGGGCCAATCCCAACGATGGTTCGTCGAGGAGAAGCAGACGAGGCCGCGCCATCAGCGCCCGTGCCACTGCGAGTTGCTGTTGCTCGCCGCCGGAGAGGGTGCCGGCATTGCCGCGGTAGTAGCGCCTCAGCACCGGGAACCGGTCCAGGACGGATTCGAGATCGGTCTCCATCCCCTCCCTCGACCTGCGGGCAGCCGCGCCGAGCCGCAAGTTCTCGGCCACGGTGAGGCTCCCGAGTATCCGCCTCCCCTCCGGGACGAGGGCGATACCGGACCGGGCGACCCGTTCCGGAGCCATCCCGAGGATGCTCCGGCCATCGAAGAGAATGTCCCCTCCTGTAACGTGCAGGAAGCCTAAGAGAGCCCTGAGTATGGTGGTCTTTCCGGCGCCGTTGGGCCCAAGCAGGGCAACGACCTCGCCGTTGTGCACGGAGAGGTCGATCTGGCGGATGGCTTTGATCTCCCCGTACCCCCCCGACAGGTCCGACACCAGCAGTAAGGGAGCGCCGTCCGGCGCTGCCGTCCCGGCGGGAACGGAGCGGGACGTCCCCAGCGAACGGACCCGATCCGCGGCCGACTCCTCGTGCCTTTCCTCAAGCTCCTCATCATCACCCCGCGCCGGCTCGGTGCCCGAACCGGTCCTGAATCTCGATCGCAGCCACACACCCGAACGGACAACCGTATTCCATGTGATTTCTGTACCGTTCGTTATGCCGCGCGGACGGATGAGGAGTACGACAACCAACACCATCGCTACCCCCACCTGCTGGAGACCGCGAACCGGCGGAACGCGGACCAGACCGAGGGCAATCCCGTCCTCCACCTGCCGGAGGGCCAGGCTTAGCAACGACAGCAGCACAGCTCCGGTGAACGCCCCCGTCAGGCTGAGCCGTCCCCCGACCACCAGCATTGCGATCGCCAGGAAGGTGGCCGCTACGAAGAAGGCCCCCGGGTTGAAGGTCCCGAAGGCGAGGGCGAACAACCCTCCGGCCACGCCGGTCACGGCCGCGCTCAGCACGAACGAGACGAGCCGCTCCCATGAAATACCTATACCCAGAGCCCGAGCTGCCTCCTCGTCATCCCGCGAACCCCGAAGGCGCAAGCAGAGACGGGTCTGCTGGAACAGCCAAGCGGTGATGATGGCCACGATCGCCCAAATCGCGGTGCTGGGCAACGTGGCGGCTCTCGGAACTCCGGCCAGGCCCGTAGATCCCCCGGTCACCGATTCCCAGTTGGACGCGACGTTGAAAGCGATGTTCAAGAAGGCGAAGGTGCCCAACGAGGCCACGATGCCGGACAGTTGCATCAGCGGGGTACCGATAACGAGTGCGACTGCGGCGGCCAGGAGTGCTCCTACCGCAACGGCTACGTGTGCAGGGAGGGTGATCCCCGGTAAGGAGGGGAACAGCGCCGACTTCGTGGACTCGGGGATTACGAGGATCGCGGTCGTGTACGCCCCGATGGCCATGAAACCGATGTGGCCGAAGGAGAACACGCCGGAGTTGCCGATGAATATGTACATCCCGACGACGAGAATCACGCTGATCAACGCACTCAGGACCGAGGTACGGACTGCATTGGATGCGATGGCCCCGTACGCTGCCAGGAGAACCGCCCCCGCGCTGAGGACCAGGGGCGCAAAATGCGCTCGCGCCGCAACCGCCGTGGGTCTCATCTAGCCCCGATTCTTCATACGGGGGTTTGTGCCGGACGAACGCCGTTGTGGGCTATGAGCGTCTGACCAGGTCTTACGGCCCACTCGATTCCCCCGTCTCGGCCCGGCGAGGCCTTCACCCGAGAGGTGAATCCTAACCCCGTCGCGATGGTGTGGTTGATGTGGCACTCTGTCGTGGGTGTGTCTGGAAACATGAAGAATCCGGGCTAGACAGTGCGGTTCTGGAGTCGGGCACCCATGATGCCATCCGGCTTGACCACGAGGATGACCACCACCACAAGGAACACCAAGGCATCTCTGAAGGAACGGAGTTCGAGCGGGAGTGTGGCCTGGAGCGCGACCGAGGTCGCCCCCAGCAGGTACGCTCCGAGGACCGATCCGGGTAGGCTGCCAAGCCCCCCGATGATCACTGCGATGAACGCCGCAAGCACCGGTGTGAGGCCGATTGCGGGATGGACGAGACCGGTCTGGGCGGAGAAGAGAATCGCGCCCACCCCCGCAAGAACCCCGCTGATCGCGAAAGCCCCCGCGATGACCCGATCGGCGTTGATCCCCAGGATTCGCGCCACGAAGAAGTCCTCGGCTGCTGCCCGCATCTGGAGTCCGAATACGGTCCGGCTGAGGAACAGAACCAGCGCAAGCAGCAGCACCGCGGTCACTCCGATGGACACCAGGTCCAGCCGGCGGACGGCGATGTCGCCGATGACGATCCTGCCCCGCAAGCCCTCAAGGATACCCACACTGCGCGGCAGGGCCCCGACGGTTACGACCGCGAGGCTCTGCAGGAAGAAGCTCACTGCGAAGGAGGTAACGAGAAGCGTCTCGATCGCCGCACCGCGCACACGCCGGAAGGCGACCCGCTCGGTAGCCAGCGCCAGCAGCACCACGATGAAGATCGCCGCGCCGATTCGTATCTCGGTACTCGGCACGGTTATGAACACCAACACGTAGCCGCCTGCCATGACCAACTCGCCATGTGCAAAGTTGATCAGGCTCATTACACCGAAAAGCAGCCCGACACCTAGTGCGAACAGTGCGTAGACACTTCCGAGGCTAAGGGCGTCGAGAACGAGTTGTACAAGATCAACCATGGCCTCGCCGACGAGTGGCAACGTGGGAAACCATACCCGACGAAATATACCATCCCTAGGCGCGGAATCTCACTAACTTTTCCCCAGCTCTCTAACCCTGATTCATCATGTTTCCAGGCACACCCACGGCAGAATGCACCTCAACCACGTCAACCACATCATCGAGACCAGGCCGGGTCTCACCCGACGGGTGAAGGTCGCACCGGACCGAGACAGCACTATAGACCCCTGCATCAAGAGTCGGGGGTTGAGTTGCTCCTGCTGATCGAAGATCTCTCCGGAATGAGCGCGCAGCGTCCGGCCAACGGGAGACGTATGCTCCGGTCGAACCGGCACTGTTGGAGGTGTGCCACAATCCGCCGGTGACATCCCACCCTCCGCGATGAACCCTTGGCCCGCTCGAGCGGATGCGCCACCAAAACGGAATCGCTGGGTAACGCTAGGCCTCTCTGGTCGGTCAGAATGGAGGGGAGATCACCGGCTCGGTCCGGTGGTGGAAGCCGGGACTCGGAACGCTAGACAGGGGAGCACATCATGGACGTGAACTCGATGATCATCATCAGCGGCTTGGTGGCCTTCGTCGTGGCCTACGCGGCCGTCCTCGATTCGGAAGGCGGATGGACTGGCGCCGTCGGACCGATGCGCTGGTCCTTCTCAGGTAGCTGGGCATCGAGCAGTGCAGTGGTCCTCGCCTTGGTTCTGTCCCTCACCGGGCTCGGTGCGGGCGCCCCGCAGGTGTTCGGATTCGGCTTCGTCATGATCCTGGTTCCGCTGATCTACAAGGGTCTCGGCCAGGAGGGTGGTGCATCGAAGGTGGTCTTCTTCATCTTCTCGGCCATGATGACTTGGGCTACCTTCTCGATTCTCTACGTTGCGGCCACCAACGTTCCCAACCTGGTCGAATCGATGCCCCTGCTGTCGACGTTGATCATCGACGCGGCCCTGGTGCTTGCCCTGGTCGGAGCAGTCCTGCACTCGGCCCGATCACTGTCCTCGGCCGCGGCCGGCGATGGCTCGGCGGCCTGGAACCTACCGTAAGAGCTTGTTCAGTCCGCGAAAGGCGAGGGATCGGCGCCCAGCACCGAAATCTGGCGACGTCGATCGATAACGGGACCGGGTATGAGGAGCGCCGCCGCCCGGAAGGTACCGGGGACCTCCAGTTCGACTGGCATGGTCTTGCCGTCGAGGGCCCCTCCCGTCCAAACGGTCAGCGTCCCTCCCCATCGGTGCCCGGGATAGTCGATAGGACCGAGGGATGCCTCAGCCACATCGAGAATGTTCTCGTTTGCGCCGATCACGCGAACGTAGCCTTGGTAGCTCATTGATCTCCCGTTGTCCTACGACGTTCCCATGGTACCCGGCCCTCGGAGTCGCACGTCCTCGATCACCCTCCAAACGCACGGGCCAAGTTCATCACTCCATCAAGCGCCACACGGTGCCTGCCCTCGTGTCTCTGAGAGCGACTCCCAGGGACTCGATGTCGGCCCTCAGGCGATCCGCTTCGTCCCAGCGCTTCTCGGCCCGGAGCCGGGACCGCTGCCGGACGAGCAGATCTACGTAGTCCCCCACCCACTCGGAGCGAGTGATCAGTCCTCTCGCCACCAGATCCGAGACTTCCAGAACCATGGCGCGCAGTTGCCTCCGGGCGGCTTCCGACCCTGCCGATGCTCTTGCCTCAACCGCCAGCAGCGTTGTGGCTATGCCCTGCGCGGACCCGGCTTCCAGGGCTTCGGCAAGGGTCGGAAGCGGTTCGGCCGGAGGGACACGCACGGGCTCCGGACTGCTTCCCAGCAGCTCGAAGACGCGGGCTAGATCGATCCGCTCCCCGTGCCTGAGGGCCAGGTCCTCTGACCCGCTCAGCGTGACGCGTCCCACTCCGAGCACGCTCAGTTCGCCCTTCCCGAAGTCGAAGACTCCGGCGGTGTGCTCATCCAGCCCGATCACCCCTACTCCGGAGGGAAGCATGGAACGCAGCAGACCGAAGCGCCGCCGGCCCATGTAGCAGCGGCTGGTGTCGAATCCCTGGCCTTCGGTGTTGTTCCAGTGGGGCACGACTACGGCTTCCATCCCGAGGTCACCGGCGACGTTCATCCCTTCCAGCCAGGTCAGTTCCGCTCCGACCTTGTAGATCTCGTACACGGGCAGGGTCTTGACCCCGGCCGTGAGGGCTGCAGCCGAAGCCAGGGTCACCGTGGCGCCGGTGGCGAGCCGGTTCTGAAGGGTCTTCGCCAGACCGGCGCCCTTCCAGACCCCGAGCGCGTAGCTGGGTGATCCCGGTCCGGCGAACACGTAGCGGGCCCTTCGCACGGCCGCCACCATCCTCTCGGCAGTAACCTCCCCATCGTCAACCGACCGGTAGGAGGCGACGGAGGCATCCACACCGAAGCTGGTCCGGAAGAAGCGGGTCAGCCGCTCAGCGAGGAGCGGAGCGTTCTCCTGGAAGCCGAAGGGGCTATCCAGCACAACTACTTCTCTTGCTCCAGCCCTTTCGATGCCCATCCGGTGGGCGGCTAGCAGGCGGTTGGACATCTCCCCCGACCCCATCAGGATCAGCCGCCCGGGCCGGGACCCTCGATCACGCCGGCAGCTTTCGGAGGATCCCAAGTTACGGGACGTGCTCCCGGCGACCGGGCGCGCGGGTCATCCTTCGATCAGGGTCTGGTACTCGTCGAGAAGGGGAACGACGACCTCGGCAGGTGCGTGGGGAAGCCCGATCATGACCCGGGAGACACCGAGACGCTCCCATTCCTTCCACTTCGCCGGATCCGGAGCGGCGTTGTACACGGAGACATCCACCTCCGCAGGATCCCGACCCGCCCGCTCGAGAAAACCGTGCAGTCTTGCGATTCCTTCCGCAAGGTTCCGGGGTCGAACCGGCAGCCACCCGTCACAGTACTCGGCGATGGCGGTGAAGGCCTTCGGGCCGCCGGTGCTTCCCATGAAGATGGGAGGATGGGGATCCTGCAGCGGCTTGGGCCAAGCCCAACTCTCCTCGAGTTGGACCATCTCTCCCTCGTAGGAAGCCTTCTCCTGGGTCCAGAGCGCCTTCATCAGGCCGACCTTCTCCGCGACCAACTGGTACCGCTTCCGGTAGTCGACCCCATGGTTGGCCATCTCCTCGCGGTTCCATCCGAAGCCGATCCCGAACTCGAACCTCCCGTTGGAGATCACATCGAGCGAGGCGACTTGTTTGGCCAGCCAGATCGGATCGTGCTGAGCCACCAGGGTGATCCCGGTACCCACCTTCAGACGCTCAGTGGTGGCCGCCACGGCGGAGAGGGCCACGAAGCAGTCGTGGGTCCTCCAGTACTCCTCCGGAAGCGGAGGGGCGTTCTTCCTGCCTGCCCACGGCGTCCTGCGGCTGGTTGGGATATGGCTGTGCTCCGCTAGCCAGAGGGACTCGAACCCTCGAGACTCGAGCTCCTCCCCCAGCTGAACCGGTTGGATGGACTTGTCGGTCAGGAAAATGTTCGCGCCAACCTGCATGGTGGGACTGCGCCTCCGGTTAGTCGTGTGATTCCGACCCAGGCTAATCCCGATCCGATCCATTGAAGTTCCCGGGAACAAGTGGGCGGCGATAGTGTTGTATGAGGTAGGTAACAGGAAGGAAAACAGATGTTCGGTCGTAGTACCAGGAGCGTACTGCCATCGGCCGAGACGGCTCTGGCGGGAAGGGCGACGGGTGTCCTGGACGCGCAGCCCCACTTCGTCCATGGGCGTCCCATCACCCCCCCGTTCCCCAGCAATCTGGAGATCGCATACTTCGGCATGGGCTGTTTCTGGGGGGTGGAGCGGATCTACTGGCAGATTCCGGGTGTCTACACCACCGCAGTGGGCTACCAGGGAGGGATGACGCCCAACCCGACCTACCACGAGGTATGCAGCGGGGGAACCGGTCACACCGAGGCGGTGCTGATCGCCTATGACCCCGATCTTGTCTCCTACGGGAACCTCCTCAAGAGGTTCTGGGAGGAGCACAACCCGACCCAGGGTATGCGGCAAGGCAACGACCGGGGCACACAGTACCGTTCGGCCATCTACTGGACCACCGATACCCAGCGGGAGCAGGCGGAGGCCAGCCGCGCCGCCTACGAGCGAGACTTGGCGGCGGCGGGCCTCGGGCCGGTGACCACCGAGATACGGGAGGCACCCGAGTTCTACTACGCCGAGGACTACCACCAGCAGTACCTCGCCAAGAACCCCTACGGCTACTGCGGCCTCCGGGGAACCGGAGTCTCCTGCGAGATACCCGCCGGGTAATGCAGTCCCCACACCCCGCCCTGGCCCCTCTGGAGTTCCTGATCGGCACTTGGAGGGGCCGTGGGAGGGGCGGTTACCCGACCATCGAACCGTTCGAATACATCGAGCAAGCCACCTACACCCCCGGACCGGGCAAGCCTTTCATCGCCTACTACCAGAAAACCCGCCGATCGGGAGGCAACGGGGAGCCTCTCCATTCCGAAGCCGGGTACATTCGACCGGTCGGATCGGGTGGGGCGGAACTGGTGATCTCCCAACCGACCGGTGTTGTGGAAGTCCACACGGGTCAAGTGGCGGATGGTCGGATCGACTTCCGGACCAGCCTGGTCGGCGCGGCACCCACCGCGGTTGACGTATCACGGGTCTACAGGAGTATCCAGGTCACCGCCGAGACCATGAAGTACCGGCTCGGCATGGAGGCCGTAGGCCAGCCATTGCAGGTCCACCTCGAAGCAGAACTGACCCGACTAGCCGGATCATGAACCTTATACTCATACCGGAAGTGCCAAAGGAGGGGTCCAAGTGAGTTTCCGCAACTTCGCTCGGCTGCTTCTTGGCCCCCAGAAGCCGCGCACCAGTACTAACGAATCTCTGGATTCAATCCTCAGGACAGTGGACGACGCTACCCACGTTCAGGGGAGAGGACCCAATACTGCGGGCAACAGCCATGTGTACCGGCTGATCACCAGGGGCCACAAGAACTACACAGCCTCGTTCAAGTCCAAGAAACGCAACTCCTCCTGAGATCCAGTCCGCCCGCAGGCTCGACAACTCGGTTAGGGACCTGACGATCAGAGATGAGCCCTCACCGGACGAGGAACCCGATTGCGAACGGGTCGTCCGGCTCCACCAGGAACGAAGCGGACCCGGTGTAGTAGGCCCTTCCCCCGACTTCAACAACAACGGCGGGAAGGTCGCCTGCCACCCGTGAGGCAACCACCCTTCCTGTCATGGTCGAGCCCACCAGGCTCTCGAATACCCGCTCTTCGCCTATCGAAACCTGACCGTGAGCGTGGCGTATGGCCATCCGGGCCGTGACGCCGGATCCGGTGGGACTCCGATCCACCTGCGAATCGGCGAAGACACAGACGTTGGCCGAGACTCGTTCCCCATCGTGGCCGTCGGTGAGGATCGATCCGTAGAGCTCCGAGAGTTCGGAACTCTCGGGATGGCTCAGGACGGTACCTACCCGCACCGCGTCGCTCAATGCGTTGGCGGCCACCACCAGTTCTCCCACCGGCGAGCTTCTTACGTCGAGACCGAACTGAGCGGCATCGGCTACCGCGTAGAAGGCACCACCGTACCCTACATCATAGGTTACAGTGCCATAAGGTTTAACCACAACTTTATGTTGAAGGATGGGAGCGAAGGACTCCACACTCGTGAAACGGGCCTGGCCTGCCTTGCCGTCCTTGACCTCGACCACGACGGTGACCGGGCCGCATGGACATTGGATCACCATCTCGGTACGCGGCTCGACTGCGGGGACCAGTCCCCGATCCACCGCGTACCTACCCAACGCGATGGTGGCATGCCCACACATCGTCGAGTACCCCTCGTTGTGCATGAACAGGACCGCCAGGTCCGCTTCGGGAAGGTCCGGCTCCACAGGGATAACCCCGTACATGTCGAAGTGGCCACGAGGCTCGTGCATGAGCAGGGTGCGGAGATGGTCCAGGTGCTCGCGGGCGTAGCGGCGCTTGTCGAGGATCGTCGTACCTGGAACGGGTGGGTAGCCGGACTCGACGATCCGGACCGGCTCACCCCCGGTGTGCATCTCGGTGGTGGTGATGACCGGCCCATGTCCCTGCATGGCTCCCGATCCTACCGACGGACGGAGGGTACCTGAGGGGGCAGTAATCTGTACCTTCCCGACCCGGGAGTCTCATGGGTTTCAGAACCGACCAGATACACGCCGGCGTGGTCCCGGACCCGGCCACCGGCGCCATCCTCACCCCCATCCATCAGTCGACTACTTTCGTCCAGCCGTCGGTGGACGACTACATGGCCAAGGGCTATTCGTACTCCCGCTCCGCCAACCCCACTGTCTCCGCACTCCAGGAGCGCCTTGCCGTGCTCGAAGGAGGCACCGGGGCCTGGGCATTCGCCACCGGGATGGCAGCGACCAACGCTGTGTTCATGGCCCTTCTCAATGCCGGGGACCACGCAGTGGTAAGCGATGTCGCCTACGGGGGCACCTACCGGCTGGCTACCAAGGTGTTCTCCCGGTTCGGGGTGGAATTCACCTTCGCCGACACCTCCGACCTCGACGCGGTGGCCGCCGCGGTGACCGACCGTACCCGGCTCATCTTCACGGAGACGCCGGCCAATCCCACCCTCAAGTACACGGACATCGCCGGTGTCTCGAACATTGCCACGTCGCGTGGCATCCCGCACGCGGTCGACAACACCTTCCTCACCCCGTACTTCCAGCGTCCGCTGGAACTGGGCGCGGATCTGGTGGTCCACTCGACGACCAAGTACTTCGACGGGCACAACGCAACCGTGGGGGGAGCGGTCGTATGCCGGGACGAGGACTCATCCGAGGCGGTCGGATTCGTTCAGAACGCCGCCGGCCTGATCATGTCACCAATGGTGGCGTGGCTCACGCTGCAGGGCAGCAAGACCCTGAGCGAGCGGATCGAGCGCCAGTCGGCCAACGCGCAGGCAATCGCCGAGTTCCTCGAGTCCCACCCCCGGGTCGACTCCGTCACGTATCCGGGTCTGGCCTCCTTCCCCCAGCACGATCTGGCGGTCAAACAGGCCTCCGGGTTCGGGGCCATGGCCTGGTTCGAGGTGGAGGGCGGTGTGGAAGCCGGCAAGTTGCTGATGCGGTCGCTCCGGCTGTGGACTCTGGCGGAGAACCTCGGTTCGGTGGAGTCGCTGATCACCCATCCCGCCACCATGACCCACTCCGACGTGGAGCCGGAGGAGCGGCTCAGAGTGGGCATCACCGACGGCCTGGTACGTATATCGGTGGGCATGGAAGACGCCGAGGACCTGATCGACGACCTCGCTCGCGGACTCCAACTCCTGTAGAGCCCCTCGCAAACCGCGAGCGCTCGGCGCAGCGCCATCTCCGAGGCCTGAGCGAATTGACGGCTTGCGACACGGGTCGGGATATCATGTAGGCATGTCCGGGTACGCGGCGCCTCTCGAAGACATCCGGTTTGCTCTCGAGCACATCGGAGGGCTCGGCGACCTTGCTGCCCTCGAACCGTTCAAACATGCAGAACCGGATCTGGTGTCGGCGGTCCTCGACGAGGGTGCCCGCTTCGTCCAGGACCTGATAGCACCGCTCAACCGGTCAGGCGATGTGGAAGGTTCAACGCTCGTCGACGGCCAGGTCCACACCCCGTCAGGATTCAAGGAGGCTTACAAAGCCTACGTTAACGCCGGCTGGGGGGGTATCGACGCCCCGGCCGAGTGGGGAGGCCACGGGATGCCCAGGGTGGTGGGAGTTGCCTTCGAGGAGATTTTCACCTCGGCCAACCTCGCCTTCAGCAACTGCCCCCTTCTCACCGCGGGAGGGGTCAACGCCCTCACAGCCCATGGCACTACCGAGCAGCAGGACCGCTACCTGCCCAAACTGATCACCGGCGAGTGGTCAGCCGCCATGAACCTGACCGAACCGCACGCCGGTTCCGATGTCGGCGCGCTCAGCATGCGCGCCGTCCCGGCGAACGATGGAACCTACCGCTTGACCGGCACCAAGATCTTCATCACCTACGGGGATCATGACATGGCCGCCAACGTAGTGCACCTGGTGCTGGCCCGTGTCACAGGTTCCCCCTCCGGGACCAGGGGCATATCCATGTTCGTCGTCCCCAAGTACCTTCCCGATGACAACGACGAACCTGGAGTGGCGAACGACGTCAAGGTGGTGTCGCTGGAACACAAACTGGGAATCAAGGCTTCCCCGACCTGTGTGATGGCATTCGGCGAGGACTCCGGAGGAGCGGTCGGATTCCTCCTGGGCGGCCTCAACCAGGGCATGCGGAACATGTTCACGATGATGAACACCGCCCGCATCTCGGTGGCGATCCAGGGGATGGCGGTGGCTGAGCGGGCCTACCAGCAGGCTGCCGCTTTCGCCCGGGAACGCCGGCAGGGTCGGGCAGTAGGCGCCGCGGAGACCTCGCCGATCGTCGATCATCCCGATGTGCGGCGGATGCTGCTCACGATGCGCTCCAACACAGAGGCAATGCGCGCCCTCCTCTACCGGGCCGCCATGCACCAGGACCTCGCCGAGCATGCCGGCGCCGACCGCGAGCGCCGCTGGCACTCCAACTGCCTGGCCCTGCTCACCCCGGTGGTCAAGACCTGGTGTACCGACCTGGGCGTCGAGGTCGCCTCGGTGGGCATCCAGGTGCATGGTGGAATGGGCTACATCGAGGAGACCGGCGCCGCCCAGCATTGGCGGGATGCCCGGATCACGCCAATCTACGAAGGAACCAACGGTATCCAGTCCATCGACCTCGTGATGCGCAAGGTGCCCATCGACGGGGGGCGGTTCGTAACCGGATACATCGAGTCGCTCCGCTCACCTGTGGCCCACCTGCGGGAGATCGGTTGGGAGAGGGCGGCCGACTCCTTGTCGGAGGCGCTCCGCGCGCTGTCGGACGCTACGAGCTACCTGCTTTCCGAAGCGGATGATCCCAACCAGCGCCTGGCCGGGGCCAGTCCCTACTGCACCATGTTCGGGATCGTCGCCGGCGGGGCGATGATGGCCGAGGCTGCGGTAGCGGCCCACCGGACGTACGAATCCTCCAAGCAGGTCACATCCCGCTTCTACCTGGAGCAGATCCTGCCCACCGCCGGGGGCCTGCTCCCCGCCATCAAAGCCGGGGCGGCGGACCTCTTCGCCCTCGACGCCGCCTCACTCTGAGGTTCGGGACCTCCGACGGCCGGCGATGTAGGCGGCTGCCGCCTGCCGACTCTCCGGACTTGCGGCCGTAGCAGCGAGCATCTCGGCGTCTCCCACCCGCCCCCGCGCCGCCAGCATCTCCTCCGAAGCGTCGGCCACGCTGCGTTTGACCGCTCGGAGGGCCTCGCCGGGCTTTCCACATAGCGTGGCCACCATTTCGTCGACCGTCCGATCCAGATCGGCGGGCGGAACCACCCGGTTGAGGAAGCCTGACTGCCTAGCCTCACGGGCGGTGAAGGGTCGGCAGGTCATGATCAACTCCCGGGTCAGCGCCGGACCGATTTCACGGACCATGCGGGGCACCCCTCCCCACCCCACCGGGAGTCCCAGATCCAGCTCGGGAATCGAGAAGTAGGTGTCATCGGACGCAACCCGCAAGTCGCATCCCGCAGCCAATACCAGGCCACCTCCCACAACGGCTCCCCGCAGGGCCGCCACAGTGACCGACGGGATCGAATCGAAGGCTTCGATCATGGCGAGTCCAGCCGCAGCCACAACCCTCGGATCGGTCTCGTCGCCGGCTCCCAGCAAGCTCAGGTCGACTCCCGAGGAGAAGGCCCGTCCCCTCCCCCGAACGACCACCACCTTGAGCTCCCGGCGGTTCGCCACCTCGCCGGCCGCCTCGCGCAATGCGGCCAGGGTGGCGAGGTCGAGCGAGTTCAGCGTGCGCGCCCGCTCGATCGTGATAACAGCGCGGTGTGCACTCGGGTAGACAAGCGATACTTCGTTCATACCGTGGGGAGCGTACCGTTCCGTGGCCGATGGGATCAACCGGCCGGGGACAATCTCTTTGGCACCCATGACGCGTGAGTTCGTTGTCGCTAGCCGGACTCGTCGGTCCGTTCTGCCGAGGGGGGTACCGGGAGTGCCGTTCCGGTCCTGGCTTTGCGCCGGCGTAGCACGAGCCTCACCAGGAGTGCCACCAACGCTGCGAGGATAAGGAACGGGGTGAGCAGTGCCAGCATGAACCCGGTCCTGTAGAGCACTGCGAGGAAGACATCCCAACCGGTACCGAAAGCGTCACCGATCGTGCCGTCGTCCTCTTCGCCCACCGAGGCCGTAGGCACGATGTCGATCGTCACGGTCGATAGCGCAACCCGTTCGCTCAGGTTGCGCTGCTGTGCCTCGAGTCGTTCGAGGTCGGTCTGGCGGCGAGTCAACTCTCCCTCGAGAAGCACGAGATCGGTAAGGTCCTCGGCGCTCTCCATGAACTCCCGGACGTTTGCGACACTTTCCCGTACGTTCCTGATCCTGACATCGAGGTCTATCAACTGCTCGGTCACATCCTGGGCGCTCTGGCTGATCGAAAGCACGGTGCCGGTGTCGTCGAGTCCCGCCAGCAGTTGGTCGATACCTGCAGGCGGAACCTTCACCACGAGGTTCGCATAGGCATCGTCGTGGCCTCCGGTCCCGACGCCGTATTCGATGTTCGAGTAGGCAACACCACCACCCAGCGCCGACACATCGGCCATGATGGATGAAACCGTGCGCTGGACATTGTCGCTGCTGACCATAACCCACATCTCGATGATGACATCGCGCCCGATGACCCCAACATCGAAACCACCGCTCGAGTACTGCTCGGCCGCCCCGTCTTCGCCGGTGGCGACGAATCCCCCGCCGGCATCCTCGTCCATGAACGACGCGGCCGCCGCGGCGGTGGTCATGGGCGCGCTCTCGGTGCTTTCGTCATCTCCGCCGAAGCACGCTGCGAGGGCAATTACACCGGCTAGGGCCAGGACACCGACCAAGAGCCGGTTTAGGGGGTTGGGTACTGTGTTGATTCTCTTCATATACCTAGGACGCACTGTGCCCCTCCGAGGTTCCCGACAGGTGAACCCGGTTAGTCTATTCCCGGTCACGCCGTCGGCCTCACTTTCACTCGGATCGGTCCTCAGCGCGAGCCCGAGTCCCCGTAGCGGTCACTGCTTGCTTCGCCTTGGTGCCCGTCGTGGCCAAAACGGCCGAGATCAGTGCCGATTCCACTGCAGGAACCCCACGGGCAACAGGAATCCGACCTGGCGCTCATCAGCGAGACCAGCCAGTGCAGCGTTGCACGGTGGGGCTTTCGGGAGACAACTCCTCGCCGCCACGCCCAAGTCCGGCTGCTCGAGTTGCAGACCGTGATCGACCTGGTGCGCCGCGTGATGCACGACGACGCCGCACGGTTATGGATGCGGCCGCCCAATCCCATAGCTACGAGAGCCTCTTCGATCTGGTCGCTGCCGGCCAGTACAACCGCGGTGATCGACCTGCTGCTAGGCCTCGCCGAGGACGCAACCGCCTGAGATTGGTGGTAGTGGTTTCGACCGATTACCCGTGGCTCGCGTCCAATCCCGTTCGCGGCGAACCGCTACCGCGTCCCGGCTCTCGGCTTTGACGCCCGTTGTGGAGAAGGCGCCCTACTGTCGGTAGCCGGGATGAGCGGTAAACTGGTCCCAGGGTGCCGCCCTAAAGCTGCGGTCTCCGAGTCACAAGGGCGATGGCGGAAAAACGGTCTTTACGTCCGGAAGCGGGCTGTCACATCACGTACTCCAGGCCCACACATCTACGTCGTCGAGTTCAGTGGCATCTGCGACCGGCTCGGATCCAGACTTGCGAACTCAGTTACGGACCGTCTCGCAGCATCCGAGAGTTGCAGGGAGTGTCACAGGCTCGAGCAATACTGAGAGTATCCCATCCGAGTATGAGGGAGGTCCCGAAACGTGGCTAGACGGATGACCCCGGCCCAAGCGAGAGCAGCGCTGAGACGAGCTCAGTCACAGAGGAAACAAGCTATTGACAAATACGACCGAGACGTACGCGCTTACAACCAGAAGGTCCGTGCCCACAACGCACGCCGGAAGCAGGCCGTTGAGAAGCTCAACCGTGAGATTCGGTCCTACAACACAAGGGTTCGCCAGAATCAGCGGCGTCGAAATACCGAACTGAACCGCCTGAGGGCGTCGACGCCTTCATCAAGCAGATACGTCGTCTCCGTGTGGACGGTCCAGCGGTCATTCGACAGGCTTGATGTCATGGGGGCGGGCAACCTCCTACAAGACGACCTCTTCGACCTGAGCGAGGGGGAGGCTGCGAACAGCGCTGCCACCCTGAACGCACTCATCGCGAGGGCAGAGCCTTCAAAGACATCAGAAACCGAGATTGATGCGTTGAAGCAGACGACGATCACGAGCGAACTCTCGGTATTCAGTACGGACCTGGATCAGCGATGGAGGGGAGCCATCTTTTCACTCGATCCAAGAAACCCGGATGCGGCACGACACTTTTGCGCCAGCGCTCGCGAAATGCTGGCCGGACTCCTCACGTTGGCGGCACCCGACGACGACGTCATCAAAGCAAACCCGAACTTCATCAAGACGCCTAACGGTGACGTATCCAGGCGGTGACAGCACACGGTGAGTAAGGCCAGTCGAGACGCCGGTCTGCTCTGCCAAGTCCTTGATTCGCCATGCCCTTCCGGATCTAGTGGGAGTGCTTGAGCTATCAAACCGGCTTTGCCCGACAAGCGGCTCGGTGCGGGGGGACGAATCGGCCGGCCGGTCCCCCCGATGTGAAAGAGCAGTCCCGGCAACTCTAGGTGGACGTTCCCGAGCCCATCAATGAAGGCTATGCCGTGCTCCGTAAGTATCCGTCGAGCATCTGCCGTGGTCTCGGCAGCGATGAGTATTAGTGGAAACTCGAGATGGGGTCGGACACCGTGGACTAGCTGCCAAGCGGCTGCAGCGTTGACACGGGCTTTGAACTCGATCGCGACGTATTCCTCAGTCCCTGCGAACATCACGACGGCACCAACTCCGCTGCGGAGACCTTCTGGATCCTTTCCGGATCACATGCCCACGAATGTGTCCACGTCAAGCCCTGCCTGACGCAAGATGCTCCGGAGCGTTCCGATGGAGAGTTCACGATGCCGCGGCACGATCGCGGTGCGAGCCCCATCGAAGTCCTGCCGAAGAAACTTGACATGGCTTCCTCTCTGGCGAACCTTCTCGAATCCCGCCGCTCGTAACTTGCGCTCAACTTCGCGGTATGGGAGTGGCCTAAGCCGCGCCAACCTTCACCCGGATACGGTGAACCTCTGGTAACGAACTGGGGGTGGGCGGCTCGAAGTGGAGCTCTAAGGCCTCTCGGAGGTTGGCGAGGGCGCTCTCGACCGTCGATCCCTGACTTGCGACGTCGATCTCGAGCGCCTGTGCAACGAACCACTCGCCTTCCTGCCACACACTCGCCGTGAAGGTGTGCTCATCGAAGTGATTCTGAGCAGCCAGCAGTTCATCGTCGAGTGGGACCGTGACGCTCTCCCGGATGCGGCCGTCGTGGCCGTATACACGGACCTCGCCTCCGCCCTTGCTATGGACAATCCGCTTTGCAGCAGTTATAGCCTGCTGCTCGGTGGAGTGTTTGACGGCTCGCTGAGCATCTTGTCCCACAACAGCCCAGCGCCCATCCGCAGTCTGGACCACATGACGGCTGGTTGCACTCTTCATACCCGAATCTCCCGAGTCAAGAGTACACCGAGTAGGGGCGTAGAAACTAGACATCTACCCATTGCGATCCTTAGCCGCGAATATCAACGCCCCCCGTAACCAGCTTGCACGACGCAATAGGAGAACACCTCGTCGGCGGTTGTGACACACCCCCGCCCGGCTCATACGTTCACGCCAACCGGACCACGATACGCATCCCCCACACCGGGCGCGCCGGCCCCCCTCATCGCCACCAGCTGCCGACGGATGATCACCATATCAAACTGAACTACACCCACCCGCCAGCCTTCCACACCCCCAACCGGGCCGAACCTGTGAGGAATCAGGGCTAGGCGGCTCATCGACTCTCAGCGGCACCCGTGTGGTATCTGCACCAAACAATTCATGACAGCATTATTAACGATGGGTAAGGGTTGATTGTATCACACCCGTATGGTACAAATACAACATGGAGCACGAACAACTGTTCGCTGACAATTGGGGTGGGGGAAAGGGCGGGCGACCGTCGACTGGCCCCGCCAGCGTTCCTGCGGGCTGCGACGCCGGGGGCCGGATGGCCGACCTCATCGACCATCTGGATCGCTTCGTAGTCGAGGAGAGCTCCCGCCGACATCCCGAGGAAGCTCTCGGTCTGCTGGGACGGTTCCAGACCCGGCTGTCGTCGCACATGTGCGACCTCACCCGACAAGCGACTGTAGCGAATCCCGACACCGACCCGGTGGGGGTCCTCAAGGACAAGTCCCGGTTGTCGGGAAGGGACGCCAAGCGTATGGCCAAAGTCGCGGAACGGCTGCCCGCCCTGCCGCAGGTAGCCGACGCGTTGTCCGAGGGGGAGATCACCGTCGATTATGCCAAAGCTCTGGTCGACGCGGCAGACCGGGTGGGATCCGAAGCGGTGGAATCCGATCCCGGGTTGCTGGAGGAGGCCACCCGGTCTGGGCCTGACAGGTTCGCGCGTACAGCGCGGGACTGGTCCAACCGCAAGCTGATCGAAGCCGGCGTCGACACTTTGGAGCGTCAACGCCGAGCGCGTGAAGCGAAGCTGTGGGTAGATAGGCAGTCGGGGATGGGAATGCTCTTCGCGAAGCTCCCGGCCCACCAGTTCGCCCATCTCCAGCAGGCCGCCGACGCTCACTATCTGGAACTGTGGCGCAGGGACAGCGGCGGGGGGCGGGACCCGGACCGGGTGCGGACACTAGCACAGCGGATGGCTGATGTGGTCGTCGAGTTGTTGACCAACCTGGATGCGGTCACCGGTGAGATCTTGGACGGAAATGCGGGTCCCCGGGTCAAGGCTTCCACCCAGGTTGTCGTCGTTGCTGAACAAGGCGTCGTGGACGGGACCGATCCCGGGGGAAGCTGCGAGATCATCGGGGTCGGTCCCGTACCAAGAGACATCTTCCGGACACTGTCGGCGGACACACAGCTGGCCGCGATGATCTACGACCGGCAGGGCCGTCCCCTGTGGCTGGGTCGCAACCAGCGACTCGCCAACGCGGCGCAGCGGCTTGCTGTAGCCGTGCGGGACGGAGGCTGTTTCCAATGCGGGACACCCATGCACCGCTGCGAACTCCACCACATCCAGGAATGGCACCGCGACGGCGGACACACCGACATCGACAACCTCGTCGCCGTCTGCCGCCGCCACCACAGGCAACTCGAAGTACGCGACCTGGTAGTACAGCGCAAACCCGGCGGCGGTTACCAAGCCGTGCCACGAGACGGACCACCATGCTGAATACGCCCGGATCCGGGCGTATTCCAAGCGGGTACCGGATCCGGACTGGTTCAACACGGGTGCCCACCGGCTATGGGCTTAGCCACGCCGGCGACGGACCAGTACGGATGACCTTGGCTGGGTGGGAACCAATCGGGGTCCCTCCGAGAGATCGGGGCTCGCCAGGGGCCAGGATGGGTCTGATGCCACCGTACTGGCTGGTGATGCTTCTGTCCCTGGCACGCGAGCACGCGGACTGCTCTGCTGATGGCCGGGCAGCCGGCGCGTCGGGTGGGTGCGAGAGGGTCCGGAGTGTGCGGTTATGCTGGTGCCCGCGCCTAGGAGTTCCCCAAATGGTTGACCCGCGGTTTATCAAGTTCGACACGCTGAGCGTCCACGCCGGACAGCATCCTGATTCGGACTACGGGGCTCGGGCGGTTCCTATCTACCAGACCACTTCATACGTGTTCCGGGATGTCGAGCACGCCGCCGGGTTGTTCAACCTGGAACGGCAGGGTCACATCTACAGCCGCATCTCCAACCCGACCGTGGCAGCGCTCGAGGAGCGGCTGGCCGCCCTGGAAGGCGGGGTAGGCGCCATCGCCACTGCCTCGGGCATGTCGGCCATGTTCCTGGGGATCGCCACCCTGATGGGCAGCGGAGGACACATCGTGTCTTCGTCGTCGCTGTACGGGGGGTCCAACAACCTGCTCGGCACGACCCTCCCCCGTTTCGGGATCACCACCACCTTCGTCCACCCGAGGGACACCGACGGCTTCCGTGATGCCATCCGCCCCGAGACCCGCCTGGTGTTCGGGGAGACGCTCGGCAACCCGGGCCTCGAGATCATGGATGTGCCTGCCGTGGCAGAGATCGCGCATGACGCCGGCGTGCCGTTCATGCTGGACAACACATTCGCCACTCCCTACCTGTTCAGGCCCTTCGAGTGGGGCGTGGACCTGATCTACCATTCGATCACCAAGTTCATCGGCGGCCACGGGGTGGCGATCGGCGGGGCCCTCATCGACGGGGGGACGTTCGACTGGGAGGCCTCCGGGCGGTTTCCTACCCTGACCGAGCCCTATCCCAGCTACCACGGGCTCAAGTTCACCGAGGAGTTCGGGACCCAGGCCTTCATAGTCCGGGCCCGGGTGGAGGGCTTGCGCGACTTCGGCGCGCCGCTGGCGCCGCAGAACGCCTTCTACATCCTGCAGGGTGCCGAGACGCTGTCGATACGGATGCAGAAGCACATCGACAACACCCGCCGCGTGGTCGAGTTCCTGGACGGACGGTCCGAGGTGGCCTGGATCAGCTATCCCGAACTCCCCAGCCATCCAGATCACGACCGGGCTGCCCAACTCCTGCCGGACGGATGCGGGGCCATCTTCGCGTTCGGCATCAAGGGAGGCCGGGAAGCCGGTCGGCGGTTCATCGAACGCCTCCGGGTGTTCTCCCATCTCGCCAACGTAGGCGATGCGAAGTCCCTGGTCATCCACCCGGCCTCCACCACCCACTCCACCATGGACGCCGAGCAGTTGGAACGGGCCGGGGTGGGCGAGGACCTGATCCGCCTCTCGGTCGGGTTGGAGGATCCTTCCGACCTGATCGACGACCTCTCGGCAGCCCTGCGGGCGTCTCGGAGGTAGGCGTGGAGTTGAAGGTCGACGGCTTCCCGGTCTCGGCCACGACCGGCGGACGGCCCTTGGATCCGGGGAAACCTCTGATCGTGTTCGTACACGGGGCTGGGCTCGACAAGACTTCGTGGCAGTTGCAGACTCGCTACTTCTCCCATCACGGCTTCTCTGTGATGGCGGTCGATCTGCCCGGCCACGCAGGATCCGAGGGAAGCCCTCACCCGTCGGTCGAGAGCTACGCGGGCTGGGTGGCGCGACTGGTGGAGGCCGCCGGCTACGACGGGGTTCACCTGGTAGGCCACTCGATGGGCGGATTGATCGCCTTGGAGACAGCAGCCCGGCATCCTGCCATCGCATCAACTCTGACGATGGTGGGAGGAGCTGCGGCCATCCCCGTCCATCCGGCCCTCCTGGCGGCCGCCGAGAACGGAGAGCACATCGCCTACGAGTTGCTGGCCTCCTGGAGCCACGGGCGGCGCTCCCATCTGGGTGGGCACCAGACCCCCGGCATCTGGATGATGGGTGCGACGATCCGGCTGTGGGAGCGCTCCCGGCCGGGTGTCCTCGCCACCGACCTCCATGCCTGCAACGACTACACGAGCGGCGCCGAAGCCGCGGCAGCGGTCCGTTGCCGCTCCCTGCTGATCAGCGGATCGCTGGATGTGATGACCCCGCACCAAGCCGCAGAGCCACTCCGCCGCAACCTCGGCGATGTCCGGGAGGTGCTGATCGAAGGCGCCGGACACGCAATGATGACCGAACATCCAGATCCGGTCATAGACGCCCTGGCCGCCTTCCTCCAGCCGGCTGGATGATCGAGCGGAACTACGACAACCTACCCATACCCCCCGGTAACCCTCCCGGATGGTCCGGTACCAGGGATCCTATATGCAGTGTCAAGCCTCGGAAGGCCCCGGTGGAGCATTCGCGGACCGGATCAGGCTGGGTAGTCGGCGGGGTCGAACAGGACGGCCTGGGCTTCGGGGCGGACATACCGGTGAATGCCGGTCCAGGGGAGGTGGTCCATGAACACCCAGCTACGCCGATGGATCGTTGATGGGCCCCAGGCTTGTAGGGCCGCCTTGTGCCGGGGGCACGGGTACCCTTTGTTGCCCTCGAACCCGTAGTTCGGGTAGTAGGCCGAGAGCGACCGCATCATGCGGTCCCGCACCACCTTGGCGAGAATCGACGCCGCCGATATGGAAACCGACGTAGCGTCTCCCCTGACCAGCCGGATGGTGCGCTGCCCACCTACGAAGTCCCACCTGCCGTCGACCAGAACCCGGTCGGGCGTCACACCCAGCGTCTCGATCGCCCTCCGAGCGGCTAACCGCTGGGCGTCCGACATGCCGAGCCGATCACACTCCTCGTGGCTGGCGTGCCCTATCGCCCAATGCGTGCACCAGGACGCAACCCTATCGAAGATTGCTTCCCGCTCGTCCTCGGTCAGCATCTTGGAGTCGCGGAGCTTGTAGATCCGACGGTCCTTCGGCACCACGGCCGCACCAACCGTCAGGGGTCCGGCCCACGCCCCCCTCCCCACTTCGTCGACCCCCACGACCACCGGGTTTCCTGCTCTCCACAACTCCCGCTCCACCTTGAGGTTGGGCGCTCGGTTCCTCAGGGCCGGACGGAGTTTGGGAACTGTGGTGACCACCCGATCAGCCTAGGAGGGTACTGAGCAATCCACCAGCGGCCTGCCAACCGCCGACAAAATTCCTGGGCGGCGGGCGGCAGGCCCGAGCAATCGTCATTGTTCAGCACCCTCCTAGTGTTAGGACGGGTCGGAATAGATGAACTCTTCGCCGTACAGACGGTTGAGGTCCTCCGAGTAGTCGAGCATCTCAAGACGAGACCGCACGTTAGACGGAGGGTATATGAGAGGGTTGAACACCAGCTCGGGGAGTACGTGCTCCAGAGCCATCAGATTGGGTGTGGCGACCCGGGTGTAGTTGGCCACCTCGGCCCCGATGCGCGGCTCGAGCACGAAATCGATGAACGAGTGTGCTGTGCACGGGTGCCGGGAGGTTATCGGGACCACCAGCATGTCCAGCCATACAACTGCACCCTCTCGAGGGATGATGTAGCGGAAGTCACCCGAGTTGGGCGGTAGCGCGGCCAGGAACAGGTCGGACCGTCCCTGGGCTACATCCAGGCCTCCCTCGACTAGGTCGGAGGCGTAGTCCTCGGAGTCGAATCCGCGCAGGAAGGCCCGGGCGTCCGCCACCAATGCCGCGGCTTCCGCCACCCGGCGCTGGTCATCGAGGTTGGGTGAATGACCCAGGTAGAGCATGGCCGCCGCCATCACCTGCCGTCCCTCCTCGAGAAGCGACATCCGCCCTGCGAATGTCCAGGCCTGATAGGTGTCGAACAGGAGCCCCCAACTGGGGTCGACATCCTTGCCCACCATGTTCAGGTTCACCCCCATCCCCACGGTGCCCCACACGAGGGGAATGGAGTAGAAAGGCTCTGAGTCAACCGAGGGGACGGCGAACATCGGATCAAGGTTCACACGACCGGGGAGCGCGATGGGGTCGAGTGGGTACAAGGTGTCGCCGCGTCGGAGGGTCTCGGCGAGGTAGTCGGGTACCACGAGGACATCGAAGTCATCGGCGCCGGCAGTGACACGAGCCAGCAGGTCGTCCTCGTTCTCATATTCGAGACCTACCACATCGATGCCATACCGCCTCTCGAACTCTTCTATGGCTTTGGGAGAGATCTGCTCGGCACGACTCATGAGGACCAGTTCACCGTCGATCTGGCCGGCTGCACATACCGGTGCACGCGGTCGTTCCGGTTCGCTCCTGGTCGCGTCGCAAGCGGAGAGAAGCACCCCGAGAACCACGAGCAGATGAAGCAGACCGGAGATCCGGCACCGGGGGGACCGTCTCCCGGGCGTCGGGACCGGACAATCAAGATCCGTTTCGTGTGGACCGTATCGAGGAGTCCCGGCCATCGGGGGGGAATCGGGTATCGGCCTAGCCAAGGCTCTCCAGAGCCGGCGCCATCACCTGCCCGATTAGATGATCTCGCTCGCGTGGATCGGAGATCAGCGCCACCACGATCGACCCTGTGTCTCCGTCGTGGAGTGCTGCCTCGAGGGAGAAGCTTCCTGCTTCGGCCGAGAACCGGCGCCAGATCTTGTCTCCGATCTCCAACTGCCCCGACTCCACGACCGTGACCCCGCTCCACGCGGCGGCTACCGCGGAGAGGATGGCTTCTCCGAAGCCGGCAGGGCCGGGGACCATCAGGAAGGAGGTGGGGTCAGCGGCTCCTCTCTGGTAAACACCGCTCTCCCCCTCCCATCCTTCCGGAACGAGGACCGCATAGGGACCGATCCGGCTCTCGACCATGCCGACGTCCGGCGCCGGTTCGAAGACGTCGAAAACGATGCTCTCCATGCCGGGGACACATGAGGTGTCCGGCTGGGTGCGAGGGTCATCCAGGAATGCGAGGGTCACGGACTGCGGGCATCCCTCGGTGGCGGTCACCCCGTGACCGAGCGTCGGGAACTCCACGTACCAGGCATTCTCGAGACGCTCGGCGACGATGCGCCCGAACCCGGGTGGGGTAATGGGGTCGAACCGGCCGGCCAGCACCAACGTGGGGATGTCGCTCTCCACAGGCTCGTTCTCGACCGGGTTCGCTGCACCGGCTCCCCATCGCCCGCAGAAGTCGAAGGCGTCGTGTGATTGCACCAGCGCCCCATCGACGAGGGGAGCGAGCCGGGGATACTCGTCGACTCGGGCCTCTACCGCGGCCGGATCCGAGAAGGGAACCTCCTCGTGGCATTGGACCGACAGGAACTGGCCGATGGAGAAGAACTCCTGGTTCAGGAGGAATATGGACATCAACGCCTGTGCCTTGAAGAAGTGGCCTTCCGCCGCGTCGGCCACCATCTGGGGTAGCCCCGGAATGACCAGGTCGGAATAGAGGCCCTGGTACACGAGGCCCAGCAATGCGTCCCCGTCCAGCAGAGCCGGGTAGCCCTCGAACGTCAGGAAGTCGACCACCCACATCTCCGCCGGATCGGTGTTCAAGCTGTCCGCCGTCGAGTAGAGCAACGCCTCGAGGTCACCGTAGGTCGAACTGCACCGTGGATCGGATGCGCAAGCCTCGAACAGTGCGGAGAAGGAGCGGCTCGCCCCCGGAAGGATCGCCTCAACCCCGTCGACCTCCGGGGGGTAGGTCGAGTCGAGAATGACGCTGCGGATTCCCTCCGGGTGGTCCCGCATTACGGTGAGGGCCAGCCGCGTTCCGTAGGAGACCCCGTAGAGGTCCCACTGGTCGTAACCGAGCGCCACCCTCAGGTCAGCCACATCCGCCGCCGACTCGGTGCTGTTGTAGCTGCTGAGATCTACCCCTTCGGCCAGCCAACCCTGCCTGCACCCGTCTATGACTTCCTGCTCCCGGGCCATGTACTCTTCGTTGGGGAGATCGTCGTCAAGCAGGTCGTACGTGAGGTCGACTAGTTCGGGACAGGATAGCGAGGGGGTCGAGTAACCCACGCCCCTCTGATCGAAGACGATCACGGTCCTCTCCTGATCGAGAAACTCGAACAAGTTCTCGTAGCTGAACGGGAGCGACTCAAGCGCCTCGCCACCGGGACCCCCTTCGAGGTAGACCACGGGCGGATGGCTATCAGCCAAGCGGGCCGGAAAGATCGCCACCGCCAGTTCGATCTGGCGTCCGCCGGGTTGGTCCCGGTTCTCCGGAACGGTCAGGCGACCGCACGTCGGATCCGTGCCCGGTGGGCGCTGGAAGGGACAAGAACCCGGCGTGAAGACAGGCTCTAGACCCCCGGTAGGGACAGTCGAATCCGCGGTAGTGGTGGCAGTCGGCGACGGTGCCGACTCTCCGGTCCCGGCAGTGGTCGACGGCGCGGTCCCCGCCATTGTGGTGGAGGTCGAGAGTGGGACTTCCACCGGTTGGGTCAAGGGTTCGGACTCCTCCGAGTCCGAACCGCATCCGGCCAGTACGATCAGGAAACAGACCGCGGCTGGCATCAACCGGATTGGGATCCTGCGCGGATGGTGTCGCACTACCGACTACCTCTGTCAGCCGGTCCGGGCGGAACTCATCCCGGAGGCCAGCCCAGGGAACGGCCACCGAGAACATGGAAGTGGAGGTGCTCCACCGACTGGCCACCGTCCCTCCCGATATTGGTCACCACCCGGTAGCCCGAATCGGATATACCCTCCTGCACGGCCACGGCGGCGCAGACGCTCAACAGGTGTCCGAGAAGTACCTCTTGGTCCCGTGTGGCATGAGCCAGGCTCCGGATCGGTGTGCGCGGGATGACCAGTACGTGGACATCGGCCTGGGGATTGATGTCGCGGAAGGCCATGCATGACTCGTCCTCGTACACGATGTCGGCAGGAATCTCCTCCCTGAGGATCATTCCGAAGATGGTGTCATGCTCCGGCTCAGTCATAGGTCATCGCCGCCTTCCACTCGTCCTCTTCCATTCTCTCGGCCTCCTCCACCAGCATGACCGGGATGGTCCCGTCGATCCGGTAACGCATCCGTGTCTCGGGGTCGGTGGAGATGAGAGCCCCGTCGACCTCCCTCAGGGGAGCCTTGCTGAGCGGACACACCAGGATGTCGAGCAACAAAGGGTCGATGGGCATGACGGCAGTATCGCACGGACTCGGCTCTAGGTCCGATTCTTCGTGCGCGGAGTTGAGGCGAGCGATGGGTAGCCGTTGGCAGACTGCCTGGCCTGGGAAGGCGGCGGACTCGACAAGGCCACCGACTGGCGCGCGACCTTCACCCGTCGGGTGCATGCGAGAGAAGCCACGAAAACAGGATTGATGTGGCCTCTCATGGGTCGGCGTGTCGAGAAACATGCAGTGTCAGGGCTGGTCGCGACGCCTTCTCCGACCTTCCGGTCTCATTGCCCGCCGCGGTTGGAGCCTCCCGAGCCGGTGTGCCAACATGGGGTTGATGAACGACACCACCTCAAAGACGGTCCGCAATGCACTGCGGGCACTTGATGCCCACTTCAGAGTCGTGGAGATCGACCCGGCCTTCACCCATACGGCAGCCTATTGTGCCCGCTACGGCTATCCGCTGGACCGGTCCGCCAACGCGATCCTGGTCGCCTCGAAGCGTCCTCCGGGTCGTAACGCCGTCTGCGTGGTACTGGCTACCACCCGGCTGGATGTCAACCGCCGGGTACGATCGCTCTTGGGGGTGAGGAAAGTCTCGTTCGCGCCGGCAGAACTCACCCTGGAAGTGACCGGTATGAAGATCGGCGGCGTCACACCGTTCGGACTCCCCCACGACCTCCCCGTCTACGTCGATTCGAGAATCATGGAACTCGATGAGATCCTGGTTGGCGGAGGCAACCGCTCGACGAAGATCTATGTGGACCCCGAAGTCTTCGGACGCATGCCCTCGGTCGAGGTCACCCGCGATCTCGCGGTCGACGCTCCTCGACCCTCGTAGGAACCACCGACTTCAGTTCCTTCCTCATGAGCGCTACGTAGCCGAGCAAGGCGATCAGCCCGAACGAGAACCATTGCACCGCGTATGAGAGGTGTGACCGCTCGTCCAGTTCAGGAGCCGGCAGCGGTACCGGCAGTCGGCCCGGATCGTTGGGTTCGATGAGTTGGATCCAGAACGGAAGCAGTTCCACTCCGACCTGTTGCTGGATCCGTCCCACATCGATCCGGGCAACTGTCTCAAGCCAACCCTCCGGTTCCCTGCGGCCGAGGGCGGGACGCTGTTGGTCGGCACGGAGGAAGCCGAGAAGCTCGATCCGGCCGTCCGGCCCGTACAGCTCGGCTGCGGGTGCCGGGTCCACTCCGATAGGGAACCAGCCGACGTTGACCAGTACCCCGTTTCCCTCCCCGAGGTCGAGCGGGAAGACGACGTGGACCCCCGCTTGGCCGTCCACGACGTGGGATCTCACCAGGACACGGCCCTCGTCGGTCAGGACGCCGGCGGTCCTGACCCTCGTGTACTCGTAGTCCGCTGGATCGACCTCGAGGCCCTCCTGCGGTTGGAGGGCATCCAGTAGTAGCTGCATGGGGACCGGCTCGGCGCCCAAGCGGCTCCGTATAACCGTGTTGGCCGAACGCCGCTCCTCCAAGCGATCGAGTTGCCAGAACCCCAGGATCGCGCATCCCACGCTTACGAACACGACAAGGACCGCCAACACAATCCAGCGGGGGCGAACCGGCAACCTCATGGGACCATTATCCCGTGTTTCGAACCTGACCCGGCCGGGCGAGCCGGAGGCCGCCGCCTGGTGTCTCCGGTCCCCGGCCTGGTCAATTCCGAACCGACTGTCGGGTCAATCCTCGGAAGGCACCTTCTCGATCTCGACTGAGGCTGCCACCACCTCCACCCGGCTGTGGCGACCCTCGGCATCGGTCCAGAACCTCCGGTGAACCTGCCCGGCGATTTCGACGGGAACGCCCCGGATCGCCTTCACGAGATCGGGGTCCGGCTCCCAGACCGTGACGGGTATCACATCGGTCCGGCTGGGAGCAGCCAGACGGACCGTCACGAGCAGGCGAGCCAGCGACGCTCCTGACCCGAACGTGCGGTGCTCGGGAGCCGTAGCGAGCCTTCCCCTCAGGATGACCTCGTTACGATCCGGCTTGGCTACATTATCGGCGGCGGTGGTGGTGCGGTTGTTGGTCATGACGTTCTCCTTGATCAGTGCAAGTTGGTACTGACCATGAACTTATGAGAGGGGTGTGACAGATTACGGTAGATAGCGGTAGCATCTGGACGATCTGGGCGTGCCGGTTCGTCGCTCTCCGACCGATCTAGGAGGGTGCTGACCAATGACGATTGCTGGGGCCTGCCGTCCGCCGACCAGGGATTATGCCGGCGGTTGGCATGCCGCTGGCGGATTGCTCAGTACCCTCCTAGCCTGTTTGTTGGTGACGAAAGCACCCCACGACATGGTCATTGACCAGACCGGCCGACTGCATGAAGGCGTAGCAGATGGTGGGGCCCACGAACGAGAACCCGTAGGCCTTGAGCCCCTTGCTCATAGCGCGGGACTCCGCTGTCTGTGACGGTACGTCGGTCATCCGGATGAAAGCGTTGCGGCGTGGCTCTCCCCCCACGAAACTCCAGAGAAGAGCGTCGAGCGATCCGTGTTCCGATTGGACGCGTAGCGTGGCGCGGGCGTTGGAGATGGCGGAGTCGATCTTGGCCCGGTTCCGGATGATCCGCTTATCGGAGCGGAGGCGCCGGCGCTCGGCATCCCCGTACGAAGCGACCCGGGCGATGTCGAACCCTTCGAAGGCGACACGGTAGCCGGCACGCCGGTGGAGAACCGTTCGCCAGGAAAGACCTGCCTGGGCACCTTCGAGCACGAGCAATTCGAAGAGCGCCCGGTCGCCGTGGAGAGGCCGCCCCCACTCGTCGTCGTGATAGCTCTGCATCAGCGGGTCGTCCCCCGCCCACTCACACCTGACGTATTCCCCGGCCATGGACGGTGATCGTACCTGGATCGCCTCAACCCCTTCGTCTCTGCCGGGCGGCATTGGAAACCCTCCCCGGACCCTTAGCAACATAGAGTAGCCGTATTATAGGGTTGTAATAGCTATTGGGTGGGAGGCAATCGGTAGCTGTAATGCCGGCTCCTGAGCTGATCGATCCCAAGGACGATGCTGTGCGCGCCGCGAGCGTCGAACCGCTGGTCATGCGCGCGTTTGCCCGTTGCGTACACGCAAGAGAAGCCACGAAAGCCGGCTTGAACTGACCCTTCGTGGGTGGGTGTGTCGGGGAGCATGAAGAGTCAGGACTGGCGGGAACTCCTACCGCCGGGTATCTCGGACAGGAGGCCCGCCAGTCCGGGAAGCTCAGGATCGGCGCTCCTGATAGCGGCGGCGAGGTTCCGGGCCGTACCCACCTCGTCCAGCGCCAGAGCCGCGCGGGCCGCCACGAACAAGATCCTCGATTCGTAGCGCCGGACCTCGCGGGAAATGCGGGCCGGGCCGGTCACGCTCCAAGCCTCCGCCGGTCGACCCTCGTCGAGCAGGTAGGACCCGTAGACGACGCGCGCCTCGGCTTCGGTCGGCCGGTTGCCACCCAGTTCCCGGAACCTTGCCCAAGTCTTCTCCACGTCGCGACCGCGTCCCAGCGCTCGCAGGGTGTCCATCTCCACCGGCATATGGGTGGTGTCGCCCGTGAGACGGCGGTAGGCCCTCAGCTCAGCAAGTGCCTCCATCCACTCCTGGAGGTAGTACGCGCTCAGCCCGAGCAACTCCCTGACCGCAGAGGACCGGGGGCTGAGATCCTTGGTCTTGACGAACTTGCGCCGTGCGGTGCCGTATTCCCCCTTACCGAAAGCGTCCACCGCTTCGGCCAGTATCCGAAGAGTGGCCGTCTGGCGGTCCTTTCGGGTCACCCGCCGGATCTCGTCCCGCATCCAGCGGGGCAGGTTGTCAGGTCCCACCCCCGAGTGCGGGGCCTTCCGGTCTGGACGTCTGCCGGGCTTACCGCGTGAACCCGGGCCGGGTCGCCGCCCGGTGTCCCTCCGTGCCCGCACCGGTTTGGATCCGGCCGGCCGCCCACGCTTGGCACCGGAGGGCTTACCGGTACGGCCTTGCTTTCGGTTAACAGATCGGCGCGGCCTGCCGGCCGGGGAACGGCGGCCGGAGGGTGCTTGACGGCCTCCGGCCGATCGCTTCTTCGGCCTCGCCTGCGTACTACCCGCCCGGCGGGGCTTCTTCCGTCCTGGTTTGTTCCTATGTTCTTGTGCCATCAGCCGGACTCCCTGCAGCAGTCTTTGGGATACTCAACCCGGCCAGGCCATCGGGCCCGCGACAGAACTGGAATCCAGGGGATGGTTGGACGTCGCTACCGGTTGCCGAATGGTAACGGGTAGCGATGCAGTCCTTCTATCGGTGAGGCTTCTTGCGGGATTTCGACCGAGTCTGGGGTGCCTGCTCTTCGGACTTGTCGTCCTCGACGATCCCCACCGCTTTGAGCACCCTGGCCTGCAACTGCATGGACAAGCCGGGGTTCTCCCTGAGGAAGCGCTTGGCCTTTTCGCGCCCTTGACCGAGTTGATCGGTTTCGAAGGTATACCAGGCACCGCTCTTCCTGACGATACCGGCAGTGACCGCCACATCGAGCAGGCTGCCTTCCCACGAGATTCCCTGTCCGAACATGATATCGAATTCCGCCATGCGGAACGGGGGCGCCAACTTGTTCTTTGCAACCTTGACCCTGACCCGGTTGCCGATCTGGTCCTTCCCGCTCTTGATCGACTCGATACGGCGGATATCCAGACGTACGCTGGAGTAGAACTTCAACGCCCGCCCGCCCGGCGTTACCTCTGGAGAACCGAACATCACGCCGATCTTCTCCCGAAGTTGGTTGATGAATATGGCGGTGGTCTTCGAGCGGTTGATATTGGCGGTAAGTTTGCGAAGCGCCTGGGACATCAACCTCGCCTGGAGCCCCACGTGGGTGTCACCCATCTCACCTTCGATCTCCGCCCTGGGAACCAGCGCAGCAACCGAGTCGATCACCACCACATCGAGCGCTCCCGACCTGATGAGCATGTCGGTGATCTCCAGCGCCTGCTCCCCGGTGTCGGGTTGGGATATCAGCAACTCGTCAATGTTCACGCCCACCGCCTTTGCGTAAACGGGATCCAAGGCATGCTCCGCATCCACGAAGGCGGCGATTCCTCCGTTGCGTTGCGCCTCGGCCACGATATGCAGGGCAAGGGTCGTCTTACCGCTCGACTCGGGTCCGTACACCTCGACGATGCGCCCTCGCGGTACTCCCCCGATACCCAGTGCCAGATCAAGCGCCAGCGCACCGGTCGAGATGTGCTCGATCTTCTGGTGAGGGCTGGCCCCCAACCTCATGATGGATCCTTTGCCGAATTGGCGCTCTATCTGGGACATTGTTGTGTCGAGTGCCTGCTGCCGTTCCTTCATGTTCGCTCCTTCGTCTTGCCGAGCCGGTGGGCTCGTCTCTCCGTCCTTCTGATGAACAAGATACGAGCCTGCTGTGACAGACCGTGCACTCCCTCCCACTCGGTACCGCTTCCGGGCGCGTTATCGAAGTAACGAATTACATACACCCGATTACACCCATGTTATCCGTGGTTACGACCTAGAGGTTAATCGAACATCTGTTCGAAACCAAGGTTCTCGTGGGGCGGCCCGAGCCGGCAGCCGCGGAACCGGTCTTCGACGGGCAGCCGGGCACGCACGCAAGAGGGGCGACGGGCCCGGCGAGCCTCCTCAACCTCTCGCCAGCGGGAATCGCTCCAGAGCATCGTAAACGGTGGAACGACCTCTGGAACGGCTCCGGTAGAGGACGACCTCGGTAACCGGTACGCCGACCCAGGACATCCCCATAGACGCCGACGGACGCAAGTCGCGGGGCGGGCGGATCCTGGCCAGGGTGAGGTGGGCTCTGAAGGGTCGATCCTCGTACCCGAACCCAGCCGACGCCACGGCTTCCTCCGCCACTCCCGCCAGCTCCGCCACCTTCCCACCGTCCTTCTCGATCGCCGCCCACGCCACGGTAGCCCTTCCCAACTTCGGGAACCCTCCCAGCCGACCGATCCGGAAGGAGAACGGATCGCCCAACTCCGCAGTGTCAAGCGCCGCGATCAGGCGATCCCTACCGATCATGTCGGCCGGTCCCACGAATCTCAGGGTGACATGCAGGTTCCGGGGGGGAACCGGCCTGCCCGGTAGGTCAAGTCCCTCGCGCCAATCATCGACCGCCATCCTCGCCTCCGCCGGCAGCGGAATGGCGACGAAGCACCTCTCTGTGTTCCTACCGTTCACTGTTCCACCACTCGCCCATGACAGCCAGCCGGGTGAGCTGGAGGGCGGTGGTGGTGGTATAGGCCCGGATACGCTCACGGTCACCGGGCATCCGCAGGCCCCGGGCACGAGACGCCTCCGGCGTACGGACAGCTACGAAGATCGTGCCCGGAGGATGCTCGAGGGGATCGGGACCCGCCACCCCCGTAAGGGCGGTCACCACGTCGACTCCCATGACTGCGGCCGCCCCGTCGGCCATCGCGATAGCCGTCTCGGCACTGACCACCCCGTTGGCGTCGATTACGTCCTGGGGCACACCGAGCAGGCTCCGCTTCAGATCGGCCGCGTATGCAACCATGCTCCCGCGGAACACTCGCGACGACCCCGGAAGGAGGCTGAGGCGGGCAGCCAGCATCCCCGACGTGACCGACTCGGCGGTGCCTATCGTCCAGCCCCGATCCATGAGTTCACCGAGGATGATCTGTTCGAGGGTCTCGTCGTCGGTCGCGAACACCGAAGCGCCCAGCCGCTCCCTCACACTGCGTTCCACCGGTTCTATCATCGAACGGGCCCGTGCCTCCGAGCGGGCCTTGGCAGAGAGGCGGACCTTCACCTCCCCGGCCGAGGCCAGGAAGGCCATCGACGGGTTGACCGAGGCGTGGTAGAGGTCGTCTAGCAGATCCGCGACCGCCGACTCGCCGTAGCCCCATGTTCGGAGTACCCGGCTGACAAGGACCTCGTCGCTACCCGCTCCCCTTCGCAGCCGTGGAACCACATGATCCTCGAGCATCTGGTACAGCTCGGCCGGAACGCCCGGCACGGCGAAGATGAGCGTCCCCTCGTGGTCCAGGAACAGACCCGGGGCCGTACCACGAGGGTTGTGCAGCTGCTCCGAACCCTCGGGATACTCGGCCTGGCACAGGTTGCTCTCCGGGAACTCCCTGCCCAACCTGTCCCAGAAGGCTCTCAACACCACGGCATGGTCCTCGCTGAACAACATGTCTCTTCCGGTAGCTGCGCATATCGCTTCCCTGGTTATATCGTCCTGGGTGGGTCCCAATCCGCCGGTGATGATCACCACGTCTGCGCGGCCCATTGCTGTCCGGATCGTGTCCACCATGCGGCGGTGGTTGTCTCCGACAACCACCTGGTAGTGCGCGTCGAGACCCAACTCCGCCATCCGCTCGCCGAGGTAGGAGGCATTTGTGTTGACTATCTGGCCGAGCAGCAACTCGGTCCCCACCGCGACGACCTCGACGATCATCGGCTGATCCCCACTGGCAATTCATCGGCGGCACGAAACGTGCGCCGCACCTCTGCGGCGAGATCGGTCTCGTAACTCCCGGTTATCTCTGCCTCCACCCAAGTGCCGGGCACGCCCTGGTCAAGACAGATCATGCCGTCGATGTCGGGGGCTTCCCGGAATGACCTCCCCACGGGCACCCCGTCCTCCACCTGGTCGATCAGGACCGTATGCACGTTCCCGACCTGCTCGGCGTTGCGGCGGGCGGTGATCTCGTCCTGGACCATGGTCAGTTCCCTCACCCGCCCAGCGATCTCGCGCGGACCGATCCTTCCGGGAATGTCAACCGCCCTCGTGCCCTCCTCGGGCGAGTAGGGAAAGAAACCGGCCCAGTCGAGATCCGCGGACACCAGAAACTCGAGGAGTTCGTCCACGTCATCGTCGGTCTCACCGGGATAGCCGACTATGAAGGACGACCTGAGAGCGGCCCTTGGTTCAGCTCGCCGGATCCGGTCGATCAGTCGTAGGTGACTCGGCGTGCTCCCGGGCCGCCGCATCGCGCGCAGCAGCCTCCGGGAGGCATGCTGGAGGCTGAGATCGAAATAGGGTGCCAGCTTCGGATTGGTTGCCAGTTCCTCGATCAGAGCAGGCCGGATCTCGGTCGGGTACAGGTACAGAAGTCGTAGCCTGACCAGTGCCTCCACGTCGGAGATGAACCGCAGCAACTCAACGATGTTGTCGCCGGTCTTCACCCCGATGTCCCGTCCGTAGGCGGCCAGGTCCTGGGCGACGAGGACGATCTCAGACACGCCCGCTGCGCACAGGCGGACGATCTCCTCGCGGATATCGGTAGGACGCCGGGAACGTTGCGGACCACGGATGAGCGGTATGGCGCAGAAGGCGCACGTCTTGTCGCATCCCTCGGCAACCTTGACGTAGGCGTACGGAAAGTCCGGCGCCGGACGGTCGACGAGATGGAGCAGGTCCATGGCCGGACGCCTGGGACCGAGCCGCACCGGTGTCCAGTCGGTCAGAGAATCGAGGACCCCCACAAGGTCGCCGTACCGGTCGAGACCGACCACAGCATCCACTCCGTCGAGCGCTTCCTCTAGCTCGGAACCGTAGCGCTGAGCCATGCATCCGATCACCACCAGCCGGGTGCTGCCCGACTTGGACCGTTCGACCTCGAGGATCGTCTCGATCGACTCTCGCCGGGCGGCTTCGATGAAGGCACATGTGTTAACCATCACGACATCCGCCTGCTCACCTGAATCCGACGACCGATAGCCGGACTCGAGTAACAGGGCGGTGACCTTCTCGGAGTCAACCTGGTTCTTCGAACATCCCAGCGTGGTGATGTGGACCGAAGGGGAGGAGCGATCATTCACGAGGCCAGTCTAGGAGGGTATTCAGAGGCACCGTGCAAAGGGGTCGCTTGCGTGCCTCTCCGGCGGCCGTGCCGTAGCTCGCGGTTCAGGCTCCGAAGGGAGGGAGCCCAGCCTGAGGCTCGCCAGAACCCGGGCAGGAGTCACTGATTGCACAGGGATGGACCTCAACGATCATCTGTCGCGGCGAGTAGCGGACGGTCCATGTCTGTACTGATTCACTCCCCTCCGTCTCGACGGTGCGGACGACCCGCACCGTCCAACCGTCCTGAGCTGCCTGGACCACGGTCCGCTCGTCGTAGTCGAGTCCGGAACCGGCACGTATCCGCGGCTTGGGGGGATTCCGCCAACCAGAACGTTCCGATACGGACGCGGTCACGATGCGTGCCGCCGGTCCACCTTCCGACAGCACCGTCGTCCCACCTTCCCCGTCCTTCCACTCCCCGGAGACGACCCGTCCGTCGTTGTCCCCGTAGAAGGCCACGGTCAGGGACGTGGCCGTGTAGTCGGCGACGACAAGGACGTGGTGTGGTGTGTCGTTGCGGAACACCAGGTCGATGTCTGGCCAGTTGATCGTGGCTTCTATTCCCTCGGGGTAGCGGCGGATGTAGATGCTGTGAGGGCGATGGGTAACAGACCGGTACCCGCCCCAGAATATAGCGTTGTAGATGGTCGTGGCTGCCTGGCTCACACCGCCTCCCACGGTGTTCACCAACTCGCCGTTGACGAGGGTCCCCGCGGCCCGGAACCCGTCCTCTACGGTTCGCTTCCCTACGTGGCGGTTGAGGCTGAACCTGTCCCAAGGGGCTATCACCGCACCGCTCAGCTTGTCGGCGAAGCGGTGAATGTTGACCACCCGGTCCTGACAACACTTGTGATAGGTGGTGAAGCGGGACACCAGGTGACCGATGGAATGCTCTGCCACGAGCGTGCTGAACTCGGCCGGGGGCACCAAGCCGATCACCCTGGCGAGGAATGTCGCCATCTGTCCCCGGGTCACCGGCTCCTCCGGGCAGTAGTAATCCAGGTAGGTTGCGCACCCGGCGGTCATGCCGGCAGCCGCCAAGGCCTCGATATTCGCGGCGTGGACACTGCCCTCGAGATCGGTGAACACAGCGGTGGCGACCGGGGGTAGGTCGAATGCCCTTACCAGGAAAGTGGCCATCTGTCCCCGGGTCACCGCTTCGAAGGGGCAGTAGCGCGTGGAGCCTCTGTCGCAGCCGACGGTGACCCCCAGATCGGTTAGCCGCTCCACATGGCCGGCCCACCACACGTTACCTACATCCGAGAAGACCCCGCTCCCGCCCACTTCGGGCTCCGCCAGGCCCAGTGCACGGTGGATCCACACTGCCATGACCCATCGCCTCATCGGCGCACCGGGACAGAATCGGGCCGTATCACACTCGGTGACGATGCCCATATGAGCGAGGATCCCCACGGCAGGAGCATGAAACCCCGCTTCTGACATGTCCGAGAATTCCTCCGCGGCGCTCGCAGGGATTCCCAGGACCGGAAATGAAGCGACGATCAGCATGAGGCCGACCAAGTATCGGCCGATCAGGGCACCGACCGGACTGACCGAGTTGCTTTCAAAAACAGACATGACCCAACCAACCCTACCGACGGATAACCACTACACAAGTACGAGGCAGCAACTAGGAAGGTGCATGGATAGGCGGACCGAGACCGCCGTCACCGGCAAGTCACCACGCCGTTCGAACCAGGTTGGCAGCCGGATGCCACACCACCGGGCCGCGGCTCGATGTACTCCACGATTTCGGGCACCTTCTCGATCGTTTACCGGCTGGCCCGCGGAAAGGACGGGAGCCCATCTAGGAGGGTGCTGAGCAATCCACCAGCGGCCTGCCAACCGCCGGCAAAATGCCTGGGCTGGCGGGCGGCAGGCCCGAGCAATCGTCATTGTTCAGCACCGTCCTAGCGAGGACCGCACCCGGCTCAGACCTCCGGGAAGAAGTAGCGTCTGAGCACGCTCAGCCGGTCGTCGAACCCGCGGGGGTGGAGATACCACAGAGTGGCGGCCACCGTCGAGAGCATCGGGTTACCGTCCTGAGGGGTGAAGCAGAAGCCGACGAGCCGGTTACCTCCCCTAACGACCAGCGTCTCGACCGGTACCACAGTCTGGCTCAGGATGCGGCCGTAGTACCCATGGTCCCTGCCGAACGAGAAGATCTGGTTGGCAGACCGCTTGTAGGTGATCGCAACCCTCGGATTGGCTGCCAACCGCTCCTGAGCCTCCTCGACGGTTATCTCCCTGTCGAGGACGATCTCGAAGTGGAGAGCGTGCATGTACTGGCTGTTCACCTTGACGGCAGACGAGAACAAGTCGAGTTCGTGGCCCATGGTCTGGAACAGGTGATGGGCATCCTTGGCGTGGTGGGTTCCGAAACGACCCTTGGGATGCGTTCCGACCTCGGGAGCGGGAATGAACTTCCCGTCCTGGCTGATGTCGTTAGCTCGCCTGATGCACAGGAAGGTTCCCTCGACCACATGGTTCGTGCCGTCGTGATCGAACCCGAGGGTCTTGAGGAGCACCGCAATGTTGTGAGTGTTGCACGAGACGATATGGAGGTAGCGGTCCTCTCCCCGGACCAGAGCCTCGTCATTTATCCCTCTGGCATACATCTTGCCGAAGCCGAACTCCGATCCCTGGGCCAGGAAACCGCCGACCCCGGAAGCATGACGGTAGTACTTCTCCTTGTTCTCGTTCCCGGCAGGCGTACAATCGACCACGACATCCGCCCGCTCTATCGCCTCCCATGCCTCGAACTTGGGGGCATGACCCAGTTCTTCGAACCCTGTCCGCCGCTCGGCGTCGACCGATAGCCGTGCTCCCCGCCGAACCAGGTCGTTCACTTTCGCCCTCTCAAGCAGTAGAGGGGTCCGTTTGTGGAATGTGACCTCGTCGATCCCGAACGCTTCCCTGTTGTCGGCCATCAGCCCGATCAGCGGCTCGCCGATGGTTCCCGTTCCCACGATGTGCACGATTCCGGCCATACTGAACTCCGCCTTTCCGGAAGCGCCCGGTACTCCCAACCGTGACGATAGTCGCCGCCCATCGTCACGCACGGGAACTGCAATGGGGAGAAGAGGCACCGGTTTCGCCGCGACCCCGAACCTCGATGACACTTCAGCCGTCAAGGGTCGCACAATCCGAGACCGGTGCTCCCGAGCGGGCGGCCGGACGGGAGTCGGGATCACACCCTGGCGCCTCCACCTCCCGCTTCACCCTTACGAAACGGGCGGAGAGGACGCCGTAACGAAGGACGGGGTCCGCGTGGTCGAAGAGAACCGCCTGCTCCACGCTCTGGTACATGCCGCCCCCCGACTTCTCGTAACAGGTGATCGCTTGCGGTGCCAACTCGGGACCGAAGAGGTCCACCACGTCCCATCCGAAGCAGATGGGTTCCTGCGGTGTCGGCTCCTCATGGACATCGGTGAGGAGTAGAACGAGCCCTCCAATCCGTACCACCCTCTTGATCTCCCCGATGGCACCATCAAGGTCATCGACGTGGTCCAGCGAGTTGAACGAACAGACAACGTCGAAGTAGCCGTCCGGAAACGGGATCGACTCCGCCCCGGCAGCGACGTACACCATCGAGTGCTCATCAGCACCCAGCCGGAGGTACTCGTCGGCCAGCGGATCAAGCCCCACCTGCTCCAGAGCCGTGGTCGCCCATTCCAGAGAACCCCGCGGTCCGCATCCGATGTCCAATACTCGCTTGCCCGTGTAATCGGCGAGGGACAGGCCGAAGTGGGTGGTGTAGAAGTGCTCGAACCAGTAATTCTCCAGGAGACCTTCCGAGTCCTTGCGTTCCGACCAGTACGAAAGTTCGCCCGACCGGTCCCGCTCACTACTGCCGGCATCCACCGAGTGCGTCCCCTCTCTCGCCAACGCTAGCCCTGATTATTCATGTTTCCCGACATACCGCGGCAACATGCCACATCAATCATATGATCGAGACTGCGCCGGGCTTCACCCGACGGGTGAAGGTCCCACCGGGCCGAGACGGGACTGTCGAAAACACCCATAGTGCCTGGTCAAAAGCTCATAGTCCACACCCCGGTTCGCCCAGTCCAAATCCACGCATGGAAATCGGGGCTAAGCTTCATTCGACGATCCGGCGGACCGCAGGAAGGTCTCGATCCATAGAACCCATGCATTGTCACTCGAGCCGTCCAGCACGATTCCGGTGAACAGGACATCTGGCGTCCGACCCACCATACGGGAGCTTAGGAATCAGGATCGAGCCGATGCGGTAAGCGTGATCAATACGGCCGCTTCGTGGTACGAGGAGTTCCTGGGCCGCGAGGAACTCCATTCGCCCGAGATGGACGAAGCCACCTGGGACGCCGAGGCGCGGCGCATGACCTGGTGGGGAGCGTTCGTTGGTGGACTGCTCGTCGGGGTGATGGGCTGCGAGCCTGCTGGAGACGCGGTGCTCATGCGCCATGCGTACGTCCTCCCTGAATACCAGCGGAACGGTATAGGCACGGCGCTGCTCGTCCACTCTGAAGAGACGCTTCCGGTCCCGGTCCGGATCGTCGTCGGTACATACGCTGCCAACTACAAGGCTCGGGGAAACCTCGAGAAAGCGGGCTACCGACCTTCGGCGAAGTCCGAAACCGTGCTCAGCAAGTACTACGACATTCCCGAGGATCGGATCAGCACCTCGATCGTGTACGAGAAGGTGCTTCCAGCCTGAACAGGCACGGCGCGGGCTTCCGATTGCTTGCTGCAGGAGTCCCTTCCCGATCAGTCGGCCAGGAAGAGGGCCGGTTCCTCCAGATTCTCCACAAGCATCCCAACGAATCGCTGGCCCAACCCTCCGTCGATCACGCGGTGGTCGAACGCGAGGGACAGGGGCATCATCGGCGCGATAGCAACCGCCCCATCCCTCACTACCGGCGCATCGAGCGCCCTACCGATGGCGAGGATGGCGGTCGTGCCGTGTGGGATTATTGGCGTGCCCCGGCCGCCGCCGAGAGCCCCGAAGTTGGAAACAGTGAATGTCGCCCCGGTAAGTTCGCCACTGACGAGGGTACGGGCCTTACCCCGTGAGCCGAGATCCGATATCGCGTCGGCAAGGGAGATCAGGCCGAGGTCCCCTGCTCCCCGGATAACCGGAACGAGCAGCCCGTCCCTGGTATCCACAGCTATTCCAACATCAAGTGAGTGATGCAGGACCAGTTCATCGCCTTCGAGCGATGCGTTGAATTCGCGGAACCGCTGGAGAACCGGTACCAGAGCCTTGACGACCATGGCCTCCATCGGAATATCCCGCCCGTGCCGGACCGCGAGGGCCCGTCTCGCTGCCAGCAGACGGGCTGCATCTACGTCATCGAAGATGGTCACATGGGGAATCTCACGCCACGAAGTGCTCATATGGCGGGCGATGGTGCGACGCAGCATCGAGAGGCGGACACGTTCATCCGCTGACGCCGCCACCGGGGGCTGCGACGCCCTGGCTACAGCCGTCATGACATCTTCCCTCGTGATCCGTCCGCCCGGACCGGTACCGGCAACCGTGGACAGATCGACACCTTTTTCCCGAGCGAGCCTGCGCACTACCGGTAGCGCTTGGCCTCGACCCTGCCGACGTTTGGGCGACCGGTCCCCGGACGGCTGGGGGGATCGGTCGGAAGCGGGCCGTTCGCCATCACCCTCACCGTGGACGCGCCACGACTCACCCGGTCGGCCAATGACGGCGAGGATCGATCCGACGGTCAGGGTGACGCCTTCGGCAGCTCCGTGATGCAGGACCGTTCCGGCAGCCGGCGACGGTATCTCGACAACCGCCTTGGCGGTCTCGACCTCGACGAGTACCTGGTCCTGTTCGATCGGGCTTCCCACCGGAACGTGCCAGCGGACTATGTCGGCCTCGGCCAACCCCTCCCCGATGTCCGGTAGTTCGAACACGTACGCCATCGATCCTCCGTAGTAGGAAGTTCAGGGTACGCGGTGTCCGGCGGATCGTCAGATCGGGAGACCCGCCGGGGTCTGCAACTCCTCGATCGTCACCAGGACCTCGCGGGCCTTCGAACCCTCGGACGGACCGACGATCCCCCTCTGCTCGAGGATGTCCATGATTCGGCCGGCCCGGGCAAAACCGACCCGGAGCTTACGTTGGAGCATCGAGGTCGAACCCAGTTGCGACCGGACCACGAGTTCGGTGGCCCTCCGCACCAGATCGGCATCTTCGTCGTCCTCCTGCTCGGCGGAAGCTCGGCGCTCGACGGCAACCTCTTCGTAGATACGGCGGTACTCGGCCTTCTTCTGAGTCTTGACCCAGTCCACCACCACCGAGACTTCCTCTTCGCTCACCCACGCCCCCTGCACCCGCACGGCACGCGGTTCGCGGGCCGTCACCACCAGCATGTCACCCATTCCCACCAGCTTCTCGGCACCCACCGTATCGATGATCACCCGCGAGTCGGTCTGCGAGGCGACAGAGAATGCCAGACGGCTGGGTACGTTTGCTTTGATCACCCCGGTGATCACGTTGACCGAGGGCCGCTGGGTGGCTATGACCAGATGGATGCCAACTGCCCGGGCCATCTGGGCTATCCGCACGATGGCGCTCTCGACATCGCGGCCCGCCACCATCATCAGGTCGTTCAACTCGTCGATCAGAACCACGAGGAAGGGAAAGCGGTCGAACCGGTCGGCCTGCAGCGTTCCACCTCGGAGCTTTTGGCGGTAGCTCACGATGTCACGGACCCCTGCCTCCGCCAACAGGTCGTAGCGGCGGTCCATCTCAGCCACTGCCCACTGGAGAGCCTCCAGTGCCTTCTTCGGCTTTGTTATGACCCGTGTCATAAGATGGGGAACCCCGTTGTACTGACCCAGTTCGACCCTCTTCGGATCGACCATGATCAGGCGAACATCCTCCGGATCCGTGCGGACGAGGAGGGAGGTCACGATCGAGTTGATACAGGAGGACTTACCCGCTCCGGTAGCGCCGGCGATGAGAACGTGGGGCAATTCGGCCAGATTCAACAGCACCGGCTTGCCCGAGATGTCCTCGCCCAGTCCCACCACTAGAGGGTGCTTCATTCTGGACGCTTCCGATGAGGCCAGGACGTCACCCAAAGTCACCAACCGCCTTACCCGGTTGGGAACCTCCACCCCTATAGCCGACCGGCCCGGAATCGGTGCCAGCAGCCTTACGTCGGGAGTGGCGAGCGCGTACGCGATGTCGCCGGAGAGATTCGTAACCCGCGAGACCTTCACCCCCGGCGCGAGTTCGATCTCGTAGCGGGTGACGGTAGGCCCCGGAACGATGTTCGTCAGCTTGGCGTTGACGTCGTGGTGGCGAAGCGTGTCCTCTAGCTGGCGGGCTGTCTCCTCGAGCATCCGACGGCTCTGGCCTTCATTCCCGCCTCTTTGGAGCAAGGCGACCGGAGGTAACTGGTATCCGTTGCCGATTTCTGCCGGTGGCGGAGGGCTGGGAGGAGGGCTCTCCGCCACACCGGCAGTTGCGGTAGGGCGTTTCGATGGAGGCTTGGGCCTTTGCGGTAACCGGACCACCTCGCCGGGAGGGCTGGCAGTACCGGCGGGTGGAGGCGTCTGGTCAGAACCGGGACGCGGAGGCCGGCGCTCAGCCTTGGTAGGACGGCGTTCCACCTTCGGGCGCCGCTGCGGCGAGTTGACGGAACGGCGCTGCGGGGGTTTCGCGGGGCGGCGGTCCACTTGCCAGCGTGGCTTGTCGGAAGCGCCGCTGTTTGCGGCAGTACGGCGCTCCGGCCCGACCGACCACATGCCTGCCCAGCTTGCCCGCAGTGATCTGGCCGCGAAACCGCTGAATTCCCCCGCCGCGAGGATCACATCCCTGATAGAAGCCCTGACGACAACCATGACACCCAGCGCGGTCATTAGGGAGACAACCACGAACGCACCCCAGAACCCGAGGAGGCGCTGGAGAGGGAAGGCTATCAGCGAACCAATGGCCCCGCCCGTGCGCTGGACCAACTCGCCGTTGCCTGCTAGCGCGGCGCCTCCCATGATCAGATGGAACAAACCCAGCGCACCGCTGAACCAGAGAGCGGCTCCCACCAGCACCCGCCGGAAGTCATCGCGGTAGCGGCCCAGCAGGAGCATCCCACCGACTCCTACGAACAGAACGGGAAGGACATACACCCATACTCCCACCAGCGCTCGCAGGCTCCCCAACAGCCATCGTCCACCCGGACCAGCACCTCCGAAGAAGGAAAGGGCGTTCAGCACCCCCGCGACCGCGAGCAGCAAGCCGATGACCTCGTGCGTCTGGCGACCGATGCCGAACCGGATATTCTCGTACAGGGTCGCTACCAGGGGGCGTGACCGGGTGTCGGGCCGTGTCCTGTTCTGGTTCCGGGCCGGTCGGCGGTGGGTCTCCCGACGTGCTTGCGGTTGGCGAGGGGAGGAAGCACCAGCGGGCGGCTTACGGGTCGCCCCATTGCGCGCGGCACCGCGGCCGGGCTGGCTTCGCCTGGAGCCGACGGTGTTCTTTGCCCGCGGTCTGCTAGCCGCGTTGCCTGCGTGTACCTGCGACACCCGTCTCCGCCCCGTACCCCCACGGGTGGATGTCCCCTTGGTCATGTGAGTCGAACACTACACGAACCCGGTGCTGTACTCAACGATCCTAGGATCGGCCGCGACTCGGCGACCCTAAGAGATGCCAACCCCGGAGTTCTTGGAAGAGCATTGCGGCCCGCGGACCACCAAGGCCTGGGTCCGGCACCCTCGCAACTCACCCCACGCATGAAGGGTCGGGGGCTAGGAGGGTGCTGAGCAATCCACCAGCGGCCTGCCAACCGCCGGCAAAATACCTGGGCTGGCGGGCGGCAGGCCCGAGCAATCGTCATTGTTCAGCACCGTCCTAGGGGTCCACCGATTCTCTAGAATCTAGAGACAACCGTCAGCACCACCGGTCGCCTGCCCGTCTCGGCCCTGATCACCCGGCGGGAAACATGCCGTACCGCGGCCGCGGCGTCCTTGCGGAAGCGGCGGGGACGCCGTTCGTACTCGGCTTCGATAGCCAACCCGACCTCGTCGAGGACCGGCGGCGCCTCGTCCATGAAACCGTAGCTGGTCAGCCGGGGAACGCCGACCAATCCTCCATTCGACGTGTCGAACACCAGCGAGACCACCACCACCCCGTCGTCTCCCAACTTACCTCGTTCCCTGAGCAGGGATTCGCGCACGTCTCCCACACCCGAGCCATCCACATAGACATATCGAGCCGCCACGGAACGCCGCTCGACACTCGTTGAACCGCCGTCGAGAACGATGGCGTCCCCGTCCTCGAGTACCAGTACCTCCGGCACCCCCATCTCTTCGGCAAGGTCCGCATGCGCGCTGAGGTGCCGGTACTCGCCGTGGATCGGTACGAGCGTGGTCGGACGAACGACGTTGAGGAATGTCTTCAGTTCTTCGGAGGTAGCATGTCCGGACACATGAACATCGGCATTGCGACCGTGAAAGACTCTGGCGCCGACCCGGGTAAGGCCCGAAATCACTCTCGAGACCGCGGTCTCGTTACCGGGCACCGGCGTCGCCGAGATGAGAACCGTGTCCTCGGCGTCTAGCTTCACCCAGCGGTGCCGACCCGCAGCCATTAACGAGAGCGCTGAGAAGGGTTCACCCTGCGACCCGGTGGTAACAATCATTACCTTCTCCTGTGGCAGGTCCATCGCTTCCCCGATCCTCAGAACCCGTTCCGGCGGCAGGTGCAGGACGCCGAGGTCGGTCCCGATCCGAAGGGTGCGTTCCATGGACCGGCCGATGAAGGACAGGTACCGGCCACTCGCCAGACCCGCATCGGCCAGTTGCTGAACCCGGTGGATGTGGCTCGAGAAACAGGTGCTGATCACCCGACCGGGAGCCTGCTGGACGATGGCCCTGATGGAGGGTTCCAGGGACTTCTCCGACGGAACCACTCCCTTGCGCTCTGCATTGGTGGAATCCGATAGCAGCAGGCGAACACCTCTTCTCCCTAGCTCGGCGAACTTCGGAAGGTCGGTACGCCGCCCGTCGACAGGAGTGGGATCGAGCTTGAAGTCGCCTGTATGGACCACGAGACCCTCGGGTGTGTCGAACACCACGCCGCTGCCCTCGGGAACCGAGTGGGACACAGGGATCAACTGGAATCTGAACGGCCCGTCGACCACCCACCGTCCGTCGGCTATCGGGCGGAAGTCCTTCTCGATCCCCATCTCGTCCACTCGCCCGGCTGCGATGGCGAGCGACAGACGGGTCCCGTACACAGGCACCGGCACCTCATCAAGGAAGTAACCCAGCCCACCCATGTGGTCCTCGTGTCCATGGGTGAGTACTACGCAAAGGATGTCCTCTCGCCTCTCGACCAGCCATCCCCAGTCGGGCAACACCAAGTCGACCCCCAACATGTCCTCTCGGGGGAACATGAGCCCGCAATCCACGAGGGCGATGCGGCCGTCGATCTCGATCGCCGCACAATTCCGACCGATCTCGCCGAGACCGCCTAGGAAGGTGGTCCGGACGCTCACAACCTCTGCGCCATACCGACCGCAGCGACAACCGCTTGTCTTGTCTTGTGGGAGGCCGGTACCAGGGGAAGCCTCGGGTCACCCACCGATTCCCACAGTGCATTCAGGCCCGCCTTGGTCGGCATCGGGTTGGGTTCCAGGAAGCAGGCGTCGAAGAGCGGCATGAGACCATCGTGCAGCCTCCAAGCCTCGGCCCCGTCCCCCGCTCGCTGGGCTTCGATCATCCGCTTGATCTGCCTACCCGCAAAGTGGCCAGCCACCGAGACCACTCCTTTACCACCGGCTTCCAGCACCGGCAGGGTCGCCGAGTCATCTCCCGAATAGACGAGGAAGCCTTCGGGCAACAACTCGAGGCTGGCCTTGGTGTACGCGAGATCCCCGACGGCGTCCTTCGTAGCGACGATTCTTGGATGCTGGGCCATCTCCGCCAGCGTCTCGGCCTCGATCAACCGGGCAGTCCGCCCAGGGATGTTGTAGACCATCAGCGGGAGGTCGGTAGCATCCGCGATGGCGGTGAAGTGGGCCAGGAGCCCCGCTTGGGGGGGCCGCGAATAATACGGGGTGACGGCCATGAGACCGTCCACACCGGTCTCCGCCGCCCGTACCGAGAGTTCTACCGAGTGGTGGGTGTCGTAAGTACCGGTCCCGGCCACAACTGCAGCCCGAGTCCCCACAGCCTCGACCACGGTGGAGTAGAGCGCCAGCTTCTCCGTATCGGTGAGCGTCGGGGACTCACCTGTGGTGCCGGTCACCAGCACGCCATCGTGGCCGTTGTCGACCAGATGTACGGCGAGGCGAGCCATCCTCTCGTAGTGGACCGATCCATCTGCGTGGAACGGGGTGATCACGGCGGTGAGCAACTCACCGAAGGGCCCCATTGTGTCCTCCCCTCGTCTGGCAAACCGGCGGGCCGCGGGCGAACATGCGCCCGCCCTCGGCCAAGCTTAGGTGAATACCGGACGATGTCAGCGGTCTCGGCTCCCGACCCGTACGAGCAACGTCTTCAGAGGCCGAGGATCGTCTCGAGGCCTACGGTCAACGGACTCTCCAACGCCGCGACACTTCGAAGCGCCAGAACGATACCGGGAGTGAAGGCGGCCAAGTCGGTGGTGTCGTGGCGGATGGTCAGGTATTCACCGGTTCCTCCGAGGATCACCTCTTGGTGAGCAACGAAACCGTAAGCCCTGACCGAGTGGATCGCCACACCCTCTACAACGGCGCCCAACGCACCGGGAGCTATCTCCCGCCCACGACCGTGCGGCGGCCTCCCGCTCGCCATCCGGGCCGCTCCCATGCGGGCGGCGGTGTTCAGCGAGGTACCGGACGGAGCATCGGCCTTCCTTTGGTGATGCATCTCGATGATCTCCGCGGAGGCAAAATGCGGCGCCGCGAGTTCGGATAACCGCATCATGAAGACCGCGCCCACCGAGAAGTTGGGAACCACCAAGCACCTTCGGGTGGCATCCGCCCACTCATCCTCGAGCACGGCCAGCCGTTCGGAGTCGTACCCGGACGTCCCGATCACGACGTCGGCATCGAAGGAACGCCAGCGGGTGACATTGGTCGGAGCCACATCCGGATTGGTGAACTCAAGGATCACGTCGCATCCTCGCAGGGCATCCGGGTTGCTCGAGCACCGGTGTCCGGACAGAGCCTCTCCATCGTGGCCGGGGGCGTAGAGTCCTCCTACCGAGAATTCCTCCAACGGAAGCAGGGTTTCGAGGGAGAGTCGGCCCATCCTGCCCGCCGCGCCGGAGATACCAACCGAGGTCATGCCACGTACCCCTGGAACTCCTTGCTCTCGAACGGACCAACCGCTCCCATAACGCGCGGACCCACCAGGGTCCGGGCCGCGTTGTCAGCGAGTTCTGTACGGGTCATTTTCTCAATCCGGGCCAACCGCTCGTCAAGCGAGAGATGGGGAAGACCGAAGATCTCGTTCCTGCCCAGGCGGATCATGCGCGTGTTCGTGTCCTCCATCGAGAGGGCTAGAGCCCCCCGCACGTGTCCCTTGGCGCGTTCCAATTCCGCCCCGGTAACACCCTCGGCTACGAGGTGCCGGATCTCGTCGGTGAGGATCTCCATCACGGTATGGGCGTTGGCCGGGGTGGTTCCCACGTAGATACCCCAAGCCCCGGTCTCGGAGAACCGCATCGAGAAACTGTGGACCGCGTAGGCGAGGCCCCGTTCCTCCCGGACTTTCTGGAACAAGCGCGACGACATCCCACCCCCCAAAATGTGGTGCATGACACCATCCGCCAGCCGCCGGTCATCGGTCCGGTTGATGGACTCTCCCCCGTAGACAAGGTGGAGTTGCTCGGTATCCCGGCGCACCACATGAACCTTTGGGGTGATCGCGGGTGGGTTCGGGTCGTGGCTACCGTCGCCCGCTTCCCAGCAACCGAAGAGTCCCTCCACGAGGTCCACCGCCCGGTCGTGCTCGATATTGCCGGCCACTGCAACGACCACCGTTCCCGAGCCGTAGCGCCGTCGCCAATACCCGTCGATGTCGTCGCGGCTCATGGCGCCTATGGACTTGCGGGTTCCCAGCACGGGAAGACCCAGCGGGTGACCCTCGAAAGCCGTCCGGATGAATGCCTCCATCGCCACGTCGGAAGGGTCGTCCTCGTTCATGTTGATCTCTTCGACGACCACCCGACGTTCGGAGTCGATTTCGCCAGAGCGAAAGGCCGGCCGCTGCAACATCTCGGCGAGGAGGCCAAGGCCGGTGGCCAACTCAGTGTCCAGCATCCTCGCCCAGAAACAGGTGTACTCCTTGGAGGTGAAGGCGTTACTCTGCGCGCCGATGGCATCGAACGTTTCGGAGATCTCCCGGGCCGAGAGGCGCTCCGAACCCTTGAACAGCAGATGCTCCAGAAAGTGGGCCGCGCCAGCCTCGTTGGGACGCTCGTCGCGGCTACCCGTGGCGACCCAACATCCGACAGCCACCGAACGTACGCCGGGGACCGACTCGGTCACCACGGTGAGCCCGGTTGAAGTCTTCGAAACCTGTACTTGCACGAATCCGCATGGTAGTGGACCAGCGGGATGCTCCGTCCGACGACCGCGCAGGCGCCTTCATCGAACTCGCCGGATCACCTGAGGACATAGCTCTTTCACCCGGATGCCGCGCTCCTCCAAAGGGGTACGGTGGAGGGAGTAGTCGGAATCGACGGCGTTGACCAGTTCAGTTTGTTCCGTGCCGGATGCGACGGCCACCGCTACGAACTTGCGGTCGTCGGGGTCGAATCCAGCCAGCCGCGGGTCCTGCGGGAACTCGACGAAGCCGCGATGAGGATCGCATGTGATAGTTACCTGCTGATCAAACGACAACCGCGCCGCCCATCGAAAGAACTGACTACCGACACCGGGTTGCTCCTGGCTGCTAGGGCGTGTTCACCTAAATTACACTGATGTGATATCATTATCATATGGAAATAACACAAGAACAATACCAACTCATAGCAGACACATTCCCGAAACCGCGCGGTACCATCAAAATCTCCAACCGCCAAGCCCTCAACGCCATCCTGCACATACTCGAACAAGGCTGC